>JANXOO010000627.1 GCA_025353525.1 Schlesneria sp.
GGTACTCACTTTGTCGAAACGGCAAGGTAACCCGAAGCGTTAGCGAGGGAGCCCAGCCGATTGAAAAAAGCCCCCCCCTCTAACGCTTCGGGTGATCTAAAGTGAGTACCATTGGGACTACGCACGCCTTCGGGGAGCGGACTCGAATCGCCATCGGGACTCGCCGTCGCGGAATTCCCTCCGTCGTTGCTTGATCGCAGATCACATCGTGCCGTACCCTGTTCACCCTGAAGCGCTGCGAGCACCATTCCGAATCTGAAATCGCATTTGCAGAAATCAACCGACTTTGTTTCCGGTGAAAAAACTCCTTGAGGTCGAACGTGGGCGAAGTCACTCCTGATGTCGAGAGCGTCCGACGCGCGGTCCTTCAGCATCTGGAGGGATTCCGTCGTGACGGCGTAACCCACTGGAACCGGGTTGCGGCGTCGGCACCTCCAGTTCCAATCGTCGCTGCAACCGTAGCAACGCCCGCGAGAGAGACACAACACCCCCAGGAATCGAGGCTCCAGCAGATTCCCAACGCGATCGGAACCAGTGCGACTTCCGCGACGAGTCCGGTCGAAGTCAAAAGCATCCAGTCAAATCTCACCCCCTCTGCTGAATCAGAAAGTCTTGAAGTGGCAAGGAAGAAGTCTGCCGTTACCGTTTCCCCGATTTCCACCTGTTCCACCTTTCTGCCATTGAATTTGTCGTTGGCTGATCGCGTCTCGGGATTGGCAGCATTGGCGGATCGAGTCAAAGTTTGCACTCGATGTCAGGAACTTGCCTCAACGCGAACTCAAACGGTATTTGGTGTTGGCAACCCTGAAGCGAAAATCCTGTTTGTCGGTGAGGCTCCAGGAGCCGACGAAGACGCTCAGGGTGAACCGTTTGTCGGAAAATCGGGAAAGTTGCTCGATGACATCATCAAAGCATGCCGGATTCGACGCGAGGATATCTACATCTGCAATGTGCTCCGCTGTCGCCCGCCAGGGAACCGGCTTCCCGAACCAACCGAAGCCGCGAACTGTCGCGAATACCTGGACGGACAGATTGCTCATGTCAATCCGGACTATATTGTCTGCTGGGGCGCTTCGGCTGCTCAAAACCTGCTGGCTTCAACGGAAGCGATTGGAAAGTTGCGAGGCCGGTTTCTGAGTTATGGTCGAGCGAAGGTCCTTTGCACCTATCACCCGTCATACCTCTTGCGGAACCCTGCCGCGAAGAAGGATGTCTGGGAGGACATGAAACTGTTGTTCAAAGACATGGGGATTGACCTGTCGGCCAAGGCCTGAACCGGCTTATTCGTCCTTCAAACGGTAGCCGACCCCGGCTTCCGTCATCAGATACCGTGGCCTGGCGGCGTCGCGTTCGATCTTGCGGCGTAATTGTCCCATGTAAACTCGCAAATACTGGTTCTCGTAAACACTATCCGGTCCCCATACGTCTTTC
The DNA here is from genome assembly GCA_025353525.1 of Schlesneria sp. Lineage (GTDB taxonomy): Bacteria > Planctomycetota > Planctomycetia > Planctomycetales > Planctomycetaceae > Schlesneria. The sequence goes on from JANXOO010000627.1 coordinate 1,432, forward strand.
AGCAGTTGGCGGTGGGTCACGACCTTGCCTGCGTGGCTGACGAGAACGACGAGCAACCGGTATTCGGTCGGAGTCAAATGAACTGCTTCGCTTCCGATCGTCACCTCGCGTCGTGCGAGATCGACCAACAAGTCACCAACTTTGAAAACCGGATCGGATGAATGGCTGGCAACCGAGGCCGAGTGTCGTAATGCCACCCGCAACCGCGCCAGCAATTCGCCTACCCCGAACGGTTTGGTCAGATAATCATCGGCACCCGCGTCCAGTGCGGCGACTTTATCTGCTTCACGGCCTCGTGCAGATACGACGACGATTGGAACTTTCGACCATTCACGCAGTGTAGAAATGACGTGCAACCCGTCTTTGTCAGGCAAGCCGAGATCCAGTATCACAGCGTCCGGCGGCTCAGTGGTTGCCTGACCGATCCCCGCCGCAGCCGTCCCTGCTTCCATGACGTAATAGCCGTGCGATTCCAGTGAAATTCGCAAAAACTTGCGAATCGGTGGTTCGTCTTCGATCACAAGGATTTTGGGAGCGTTCTGGCTTGTCATTACTGATTGTCGTTTGTCAGTCCAACCTGATTGAATCGTCCCGGCACGTCGCTTTCGTCCCGTAGTCCGGACGCATGCGAATCGTCCGGATTGACGGTGTCCAGCGGTAACGAGAATCGTATCGTTGTTCCGCCCCCCTGCCGAATCCTGGCCTCAATTTTTCCGCCGTGCAATTCGACAATTCCCCGGCAGATTGCGAGCCCGATCCCTGAACCCGTTCGAGGCTGTCCATCCACACAGTAGAATTTCTCGAAAATACGCTTTTCTTCGCGGGGGGGGAAACCGGGCCCCCGATCAGCGACTTCAACAACAAGTTCATTATCAATCCGGGTTGCGCTCAAGTCGATGGGAGTCTCGGGAGCGGCAAACTTCGAAGCGTTTTCGAGCAAGTTGACGAAAACCTGCTGGATCAACAACCCGTCAATCGGTGCGGGCGGAAGGTCCGAAGGCAAATCCGTTTTGACGGGGTGATTTCGCAGTTGTCGTTCAAGCCGGTTCAGGACGATTCCAATGACTTCTTCGATCGGTTGCAGAACTCGTTGAAGTGGAATGGCCCCCGCTTCCAGTCGCGTCATATCCAGAAGGTTTGCAACCATTCGATTCAAGCGGTCTGACTCATCGAGAATCGATTCTGCCAGGTCATGACGCGCGGTATTCGTCAACTGATTATTTTCCTCGACAAGTAAGCTGGCCGCACCTGTGATCGCTGTCAACGGCGTTCTCAAATCATGCGATACTGCACTCAGCAACGTATTCCTTAATCGTTCGGTCTCCATTTGCAGCCGGATCTTTTCGGACTCAACCGCCAGATTGCATCTTTCGATCGCCAGGGCAACTTGCCCGGCAAAAGCGTCGAGCAACTTTCTTTGCGAAATTGTCAAAGGCAACCTTGACGACAATGGTTGTACTCCAATGACTCCGACCAGGTCGTCTGCTCCCAAAAGTGGAAGATACGTCCCGTCGGTACCAGGAAGAGTGTCAGTACCAAACCCTGCGGAACGCCGGTGATCGAATACCCATCTGATCACTCCATCGTGTTTGAGAGGCGGTGCGTCGTCCGCGCCTGCGTTTGCCGGTGCGAAAGTACCGTCGCTCTGAGGGACAATCACCCAAACGCGGACATCAAGCGATTCGCGGATGATCCGGCAGGCGGCGCCAGCCACGGTCTCCCGGGTTG
>JANXOO010000641.1 GCA_025353525.1 Schlesneria sp.
TCGCCGTGAAGATCCCCATGTCGATGTCTGTGAGAAACGCACCCAGCATGATCAGGCAATCGCTCTCTTCGACATATTTTCGCAGGCTGTCGCGGCACATGGCTCCTTCGTAAATGCCCAGGTACAGCGGATGTTTCTCGCTGACGACCGATTTCCCGAGCAGCGTCGCGCACATCGGGATCGAATTCGTCTCGGCAAACCTGACCACGTCGTCAGCCAGGCCAAAACGGTGCATTTCAACTCCGGCAATAATGACCGGCTTCTTGCATGCGTTGATGGCTCGCTTCGCTTCCGCCAGTGATTCTCGCAGAGCGTCCGCGTCGCTGGTAAAGGTTTCGACTTTCGGGACGTGATCGAACGGGCACACCGAATGGACACGATCTCGCGGCAATTCAAGATAAACGGGCCGCTTGTAACGTACTGCCGCTTCAAGGCAGCGGTCAATTTCGCGAAATGCGGTGAGCGGATCTTCGAGCGCCGCACTGGCCACCGTAATCTTTTCGAAGACTTCCCGCTGGGTATTGAAATCACGGACGCGGTGATGCAGCAGGGGATTCGACCGCCGTTCGTCCATGCCCGGTGCTCCGCTAATTACGATCACCGGCGACTTTTCTGCAAATGCACCGGCGATGGAATTGCACAGACTCAGCCCACCCACGCAATACGTGACGCAAACGGCACCGATTCCATTGATACGAGCATATCCGTCTGCCGCATATCCGGCACAATCTTCGCGTGTGCATCCAATGACGTTGATCGGACTCTCTTCGAGCATTCCGTAAAACTGCAGAACGAAGTCGCCAGGGATCCCGAACAGGTCCGTCAACCCATAGTCTTGCAGCCGCCTGATCAGATAGCGACCAATCGTCATTTCAGTTTTTTTTGTCGCCGTCGATCGGGAAGTTTTCGTACCGGAACCGGGTTTTCGAGCCATGTCGTTCCTTCGTTCAAGTTCTGATAGGATTCACGGAATGTTTCCGTTGTCGGGCGATGGACGGATGACGGTTCGGCTGCAAATTGAATTTGGCAGACGCATCGGCATCGGCACCCGGCGGGAGCATCGCCCATCCAGGGTATCGTTCCGAAGTATCCGTTTGTTTCCCGTTGTCCGCAAGATGCACCTGATGGAGATGTGGCAATGCCACTTGTCGAATGGTCAGCCCGGTCCTGTCCCGTGATCGGGATGCTGCACGCTCCGCCGCTTCCTGGCTCATCCGGGTACGAAGGATCGTTCGCTGCCACAAGGCATGCGGTACTTCGTGACGCTGAGGCACTCGTGGAAGGGGGAGTTGACGGGCTGATGTTTGAAAACTTCGGTGATGCCCCATTTTATCCTGATCGCGTGCCTGCCGTGACGATCGCCGCGATGACATCATTGGCCAGTGACCTGAGATGGCGATTTGATGTGCCGCTGGGAATCAACGTCTTAAGAAACGATGGTCGAAGTGCTCTTGCCATTGCGCTGGCTTGCGGTGCGTCGTTGATCAGGGTCAATATCCTTTGCGGCGCTCGAGTGACCGACCAGGGACTGTTACAGGGGATTGCACACGATCTGCTGCGGGATCGCGCGAATCTGCGAGCCACCTCGATTCAGATCTGGGCAGATGTCGATGTCAAGCATTCAGCCGCGTTGGCAGACGTTTCCCTGCGCGATGAAGTACGCGATGCGATCGACCGGGGAAAAGCCGATGCCGTGATCGTTTCAGGGTTTGCGACGGGACAGACGGTCGACCAGGAAACCCTGCGCACGGTAAAAAGTGTTGCAGGAGTGACTCCCGTCATCATCGGCAGCGGTGCGACCGCCGAGACGATCCGCGAGATGTCCCACCACGCCAACGGTGTCATCGTCGGTTCCAGTTTGAAACAGGATGGCCTGGCAAAGAATCCCGTCGATGTTCACCGTGTGAAACGCTTCGTAGAATCGGCAAGGCTGCGAGACACGAAACGCGG
>JANXOO010000657.1 GCA_025353525.1 Schlesneria sp.
GGGCAACGATTTCTTCGACACCCAAACGAATCTCTTCTGCATTCAATCGCGCCATGACAATCCTCCCTGAATCGCTCGATCCAACCCGATCAGGAAAGTAGCGAATCAGACATCAAAGCGCAAGCTACCTATTCAGCCAAGCTTCCCCAGTGTGCGCGCTGGCCCTGTCGTTCCACCGTCTGGGTTATGGTATTGCTCCCGCTCAAACAACAACTGCTTCCCCGTCTTAACGTCCCAAACACCATCGAACATCATTTGGATGTGAGAGCAATCTGGTGAGATCGTTTTCCCCTCAATACCCGTGGACGCTCTGAGTGTGGCAATTGGAACAGTGAGATTGAGAAATGAATAATCTTCCGACTTAGGTACTTTTCGAGATTTATCATTCAATAGGTCACGTGCGTTCCCCGCATCGGCTCTGGAATTGGACAAAGCGGTCGGATTAGCACTCGTGACTGAAACATTCCTGCGAGTGAATCCTCCTGAAAATGCGAGTACCGATAGAACTACGATGCTCGCAATAATACCGACGAGCGTTGTTTTTGAATCGACCCGCAATCTTGACAAGAGTCCCCCGATAAACGGTGTGGATCTCAGATTTCCAATTCCAGCAGACACTTCACTCTGCACTTCATGCCCAAGTACGGAAAGTTCCTTCCGTATGCCTTCCAATTGCTTTCGCGCCGATTCGATTTGTTTTGCGAGTTCTGCGGATACCAGTTCCTCGCGGTTCGTATCGAATTGTTGTTCACCGAAAGCGGCGTACATTCGTCCAATCTGTTGCTGGAAAAAGACCCTTTGAGCAATTGTCCTTCCTGTTTGCCCAATAGACTTGGCTTTGCCCACGAGAGTCGTTGCTGTCGCTCCATTCGCAGTTTGTCGATCCAGTTCGGCGATCTTGTCTTGCTGCTGCCTGATCTCCGAGGGGATTCTGTCTTCGTGATTCTTGCAGATCGATTCACCAACTTTTGAATATAGTCCGGGCAACGTAATGTTCGTTAGGTTTGTTTCTTCCGCCTTCAG
>JANXOO010000659.1 GCA_025353525.1 Schlesneria sp.
CGGACAAATCGCCGCGTTCGGACAGTCGATCGCGAGTGAGCTGGCGAGCGCGTCGGCGTCGTACGTCGATCCGCACGAACGATCGCAACCTCCCGCCGATGCTCTGACTGTCACGCGACAAGAAGTGGTCTGGGTCGACGATGACTTTCCTGCGGCGGCACGACCGCAGGGCGACACGCCGTGGCGGTTCATCACGCGAGGCGAGGGGCCGGTTTTCTCGGGCGAGAAATCGTCGACACGAACGGCGACCGGACTATCGCAACACTTCTTCGATGGAGCCAGCCCGGCTCTGAAAATCGGTGAGGGTGATTTGCTGTTTGCCTACGTCTATCTCGATCCCGCCAACCTGCCCAAATCGATCATGCTGCAATTCAACGACGGGTCATGGGAACACCGGATGAATTGGGGCGACGAGGATGCAATCGGTTTTGGAACCAAAAACACGCCCGGCAAACGAATCGCCGGTCCGCTTCCGAAATCCGGTGAATGGGTGCGACTGGAAGTCCGGGCATCGGACGTTGGCCTGCCTGCCGGAGCGAACCTGAACGGCTGGGCATTCACTCAATTTGGTGGAACGTGTTACTGGGACAAAGCCGGTATCGTGACACATTCGGCGGTTGCTCCCACCGAATTCGAATCGCAAATGGCGTGGGAATCGTCCGAATTGCCGGCGCCCCGAACGACGTTGCCTGCCCCGATCCAGGAGGGACTTAAAGTCGATGTCTCCAAACGGACTGCCGACCAGCAGAAACTGTTGCGAGATCACTTCCTGCAAAACATCAATATCGGGACCCGATCGACGTTCACCGCCCTGCACGCCAAAATCGCTGACGCAGACAAGCAGTTGAAAGATCTCGACGCGGCCATTCCGGCAACCCTGGTCAGTGCCGATCTGCCGCAGCCACGCGATACTTTCGTACTGATCCGGGGTGCGTACGACAAGAAGGCCGAACGAGTTGATCGCGGTGTTCCTTCCGCGCTCCCTCCGCTCCCCGCAGGCGTCCCCAACAACCGGCTGGGACTCGCGAAATGGCTCGTTGCTCCCGATCATCCACTCACCTCGCGCGTCGTTGTGAACCGGTACTGGCAGCAATTCTTCGGCACAGGCATCGTGAAAACATCAGAAGATTTCGGTGCCCAAGGAACCTGGCCAACGCATCCCGAATTACTTGACTGGCTCGCGACCGAGTTCATCGGAACGGGTTGGGATGTGAAACGGATGCACAAGTTGATTGTGATGTCGGGAACGTACCGGCAATCGACGAAGGTCTCATCCGCGTTGCTGGTTCGCGACCCGGAAAACCTGCTTCTGGCACGCGGACCACGATTCCGGTTTGACGCTGAAGTGATCCGCGACTCGATCCTGTTTTCCAGCGGAATGCTTGTCGAGCGGACGGGAGGCAAAAGCGTCAAGCCGTACCAGCCCGAAGGGATCTGGGAGGCGGTTGCGTTCGTCGGAAGCAACACGCATGACTTCAAGGCGGACGCCGGAGAGTCGCTCTATCGGCGCAGCCTGTATACGTTCTGGAAGCGAACGGCACCACCCCCGGCGATGTCGACATTCGATGCCCCGTCGCGCGAGAACTGTACCGTTCGCCGTCCGCGGACGAATACACCGCTTCAAGCACTGGCACTGATGAATGACAAACAGTATATCGACGCCGCACGAAAGCTTGCAGAACGAATGCTGGTTGAAGGCGGATCGACCCCGGAACAACGATTGACATACGGGTTCCGCTGGATGGTGGCTCGTCCCCCGACATCGCGAGAGCTCGATGTATTAAGAAAGTCACTCGAAAAGCAGCTTGCCTTTTTCAATGCCGACAAACCGGCGGCAGACAAGTTGCTGGCCTACGGTGACACCGCACGAAACACGAACCTGGACGCTGGCGAATACGCTGCCTGGACCATGATCGCCAATATGCTGATTAACCTGGACGAAACGATTACGAAGTAACGTGAACGCTGACGAGTCGCTGCGACAACGGCGATTCAACCGCCGTTGACAGCACGGCAAAAAACTCGTCCGATCGAACATTGGAATCGAATAAAGCAAACGGCGGCAACACAAGGAATCGCACATGGACCCGTTTCTGGAATACAAACTGGCGATGACGCGACGGCACTTTTTCAGCCGATCGGCGACCGGTCTGGGCGCTGCAGCCCTGGGTGCCTGCATGAACCCGTCGATCTTCGCCAGTGACCTTGCGGCGGGTGACGATCAAAAAACGTTCGGCATGATGCCCGCTCTGCATCATGCCCCCAAAGCCAAACGCATCATCTGGATGTTTATGGCCGACGGTCCGTCACAACTCGACTTGTGGGACTACAAACCGAAACTGGGTGAATACTTCGACAAGGATCTTCCCGAATCCATTCGGAACGGGCAGCGAATTACAACGATGACATCGGGGCAGGCCCGGTTTCCCGTCGCACCGTCGATGTTCAAGTTCGCACAACACGGAAAACACGGTGCGTGGATCAGCGAATTGCTGCCGGAAATGGCCGGAGTGGCCGACGATATCTGCATTATCAAGTCGATGCACACCGACGCGATCAACCACGATCCCGCGATCACGTTTATTACAACCGGCAGTGAAATCCCCGGACGACCGTCGTTGGGTGCATGGTTGTCGTATGGAATTGGCAGCCCGAACGACGACCTGCCGTCGTTTGTGGTGCTGATTTCGAGACTTGCCTCGGGCGGGATGAATCAGGCGCTCTTCTCGCGGATGTGGGCGTCCGGATTCCTGCCAACCAAACATGCGGGGGTCTCGATGCGATCATCGGGCGACCCTGTGTTGTATCTTTCCAATCCGCCGGGCGTCAGCGGTGATGTCCGTCGACAGATGCTCGACGGACTGGGTGAACTCAACCAGGAACGCCTGACCGAAGTGGGCGACCCGGAAATTGCGGCGAGGATTTCCCAGTACGAAATGGCCTACCGGATGCAGACATCCGTCCCTGAACTGGCCGACATCTCGAAGGAGCCAAAACACATCCTGGACCTGTACGGCCCGGAAGTCACTCAACCCGGCTCATTCGCCTACAATTGTTTGCTCGCACGAAGGCTGGCCGAACGCGGCGTTCGTTTCACGCAAATCTTCCTGCGTGGCTGGGATCATCACGGCGGACTGCCGGGTTCGATCCGTCAATTGACCAAGGTGGCCGATCAACCCTGCGCGGCACTCATCAAGGATCTCAAGCAACGAGGAATGCTCGACGATACGTTACTTGTATGGGGTGGCGAATTCGGACGAACGGTTTACAGCCAGGGAACGCTGACGAAGGACAACTACGGTCGCGACCACCACCCGCGTAACTTCACGATGTGGATGGCAGGCGGCGGGATCAAGCCGGGAATCGTCCACGGTGAGACCGACGACTTCAGTTACAACATCACCGAGAAACCCGTCCACGTTCACGACCTTAACGCGACGATCCTGCACTTGCTGGGAATCAATCACGAGAAGTTGACGTACCGGGCTCAGGGTCGGGATTTCCGTCTGACAGACGTTCACGGAAAGATCGTGACCGATATTCTGGCGTGATCAGATTCCGATAACGTTTCGAATCGCGGCAATCGGCCATCCAGACCAGAACCCGTACGCAATCATCATCAGGTGGACGGCGACGGTCAGCCAGAAAACCAGTCGAAAGCTGATCTTCAACGTTTTGTGGCGGAACAAGCGTTGAGCCAAATGGGCACCAGGCCAACCTCCGAGCATGCTGAAGATATGCAGGGTCCGTTCGGAAATTCTCGGCTGGTTTTTGATCGCGCGACGTTTGTCGATTCCGTAGAGCACGAACACGATCGCGCTGCAAGCGACCGTGAACAGCAGATAGATCGCAAAGAACCATGACAACTTCGCTCCTTCTCGCGTGAACGCGAGGTATAGCAGCAGCGACGTTCCCGCCAGCAGGGCGAATGCTCCGAACGTGAACCAGCGTTGCATCCACGCGAACGGATTCATTCGGGACACCCAGGTTCGCGCCAATTGATTTTCCTTCGTGATGAAGTTGCAAGCCGGACCGAGCAGATTCCGATCTTGCCGGGATCATATAGCGGTTTGCGGTGTGACGTAAGGACCGGCGCATCATTTACTGTCGGAACCATTTTGGCTGAAACTGACCAATCGCTCGGCGACAGGGTGCAGAGAAATGCGACGAGTTTTTACCACAGAGACGCCGAGGCACAGAGAAGGAAAGAGAAGAGGCGCGTTGCGAGGGCGCTCTGAGACACTGACCGGGGTTTCTCGTTTCTACTTTTTTTTGCAGGGCATTTTTTGGGGAGTCATTTTTTCTTGCTCATCGTCTCAGTGCCGCTGTGGTCCACTCATTAATTCGTGTACTTTTTGATGGAGAGGGCGTTTGTTTCGGGATGAGGAATTCGTTATTGGTCTTTGTCATGCGGCCAGACGCAGCGACGTGGCGGCTCGGTCGGAACCTCGCCCTCCCATGATGCGGATTCTCCGTTTCTTGCTTGTCTTCTCTGTGCCTCTGTGTCTCTGTGGTTCACTTCCTCTTTCGACGATTCCGAGAACGAATTGAGACCATCCTCAAGCGATGCATCGGACTGCCGCTAGCCGGCATCGGCTTCTTCTAAAGTGCAGCTTGATACCGCCGGTCGCATTATTTCACAACGAAGTTCACCATCTTCCCCGGAACAAAGATCGTTTTGACAATCGTTTTACCTTCGAGCTGACTGGCGATCACCGGATCGGCTTTCGCAGCACGTTCGATTGTTTCGCGATCCGCATCCGCCGGAACAGTCACTTTTCCACGAAGCTTGCCGTTGAGCTGAACGGGGATCTCGAATTCCGATTCGATAAGCCATGCGTCGTCGTGGTTTGGCCATGTTTCGTACGCGAGAGTCGACGGATGTCCCAGCAATTGCCAAAGTTCCTCGGCAAGATGCGGTGCAAAAGGACTGAGGAGCAATACGAAGGGCTCGATCACTGATTTCGGACGCGCGTCCATCGCCAGAAAGTCGTTGACGAATTCCATCATGCGGCTGATCGCTGTATTGAACCCGAGCGATTCGATATCGCGAGTCACCGCCTTGATCGTGCGGTGCAGCACGCGAAGTTGTTCTGCAGTCGCCGGGCAATCCTGCACTGTGTGGCTCAAACGGATCCCGGACTCGGACTGCTCGTCGACGATCATGCGCCAAACGCGACCGAGAAATCGTGCGACGCCCTCGACCCCCTTCATACCCCAGGGCTTTACGGCTTCGAGCGGGCCCATGAACATCTCATACAACCGCAACGAATCGGCACCGAACTGATCGACAACGACATCCGGATTGATGACGTTCCCCCGTGCCTTCGACATTTTATGAGCGCGACTGTCGACGACGACCCCGGGTTGGTCTTTCAGTACGAACGCATCACCCTTCTTTTCGACGCGATCGCCGACAAGCGTCACGGCGGTTGCGACTTCGCCCGTTTTGGTGACGACACGGATCGCAGTTCCTTCGGCATCGACCCGATCCGTCAATTCCCTTACCGAAATCCATCGAGGCCCGGTCGAGTCGGTGCTGCCATTCATTGAATTCGCGGAAGAACCGGCTCCCCCAGTCAGTGCGGCAACTGCCGACGCATCACCGACGACGTATCCGGTGAATTCCACCTCGCCCAGGATCATTCCCTGATTGACCAGTCGACGAAACGGTTCCACGGTCGAGACGTGGCCGCGATCGAACAGCACCTTGTGCCAGAATCGCGAATAGAGCAGATGCAGCACGGCGTGTTCCGCTCCCCCGACATAAAGATCGACGGGCAGCCAGCGTTTCTCGATCGCCGGATCGATGAATTGCCGGTTGTTCTTCGGATCAGCAAACCGCAAATAGTACCAGCACGAGCCCGCCCACTGCGGCATCGTATTGGCTTCGCGTTTCAGTCGCGTTCCGTCTGACGCCGTGGAATACAACCAGGAATCCGGAGCCTTCGAGAGCATCGGTTCAGGCGTCCCCGTTGGTTTGAAATCGGCCATCTCGGGAAGCAGCACAGGCAGCGATGTTTCCGGATCAGTTCGCATCAGTCCCGTCGGCACACCACTGGAATCCAGTTCGTGCCAGATCGGAAACGGCTCGCCCCAATACCGTTGACGCGAGAAGAGCCAATCGCGGAGCCGGTAATTGACGGCCTTCCGCCCAAGTCCGTTTGCTTCGAGATCGCTCGTTATCTTTGTTTTGAAGACAAGTGTCGACAGGCCGTTATACCCGCCCGAATTGATCGCCACCCCATGCTCGAAGAAACCCGGTGCGTCAGATTGAGGCTGGCCGTCGGGTGCCACAACGTGCCGAACGTCGATCCCGAACTGCGTCGCAAATTCCAGGTCGCGTTCGTCGTGTGCCGGAACCGCCATGATGGCTCCGGTCCCGTAGCTGATCAGAACATAGTCAGCGATCCAGACGGGAACTTTCTCGCCGTTGACGGGATTGGTGGCATAGCCACCCGTAAAAACACCACTTTTCCCTTTCGCGAGGTCGGTTCGATCGAGGTCACTCTTCATCGCCGCCTGCTGACGATAGGTATCGACTGCGGCTCGCCGCTCGGCCGTCGTCAGCCGGTCGACAGCGGCATGTTCGGGAGCCAGAACCATGTACGTCACACCGAACAGCGTATCAGGTCGTGTTGTATAGATCCGCAGTCCTTCAGCACCTGGTTCACGGGAAAAACCGGATTCTTTCCTTGCTGATGACCATTGTTTAAAACTGTCCTGACCCTCACCGACAAAAAAATCGACCTCGGCCCCTTCACTGCGACCGATCCAGTTCTTCTGCATCAGTTTGATCGAATCGGGCCATTGCAGATCGTCCAGCTCCGAAGCCAATCGGTCGCCGTAAGCCGTGATCCGCAGCAGCCACTGACGCAACGGAACACGTTCGACCGGGTGCCCGCCGCGATCGCTCTTTCCGTCGATGATTTCTTCGTTGGCCAGTACGGTCCCCAGCATGGGACACCAGTTGACCGGTGCCTCGTGCTGATATGCCAGGCGATGCTGGTCCTGATACCTTCGTACGGCGTTCACACCGTTTGCAGCGACGTCATGGGGAATCGGCAATTCACTGATCGGGCGTCCCTTGCCCGTCCGCGTCACTCCGTCCTGGCCCGTCCAGACACACGTCGCGTCATACCAGGTATCGAAGAGTTGCAGAAAGATCCACTGGGTCCATCGATAGTATTCGGGGTCGGTCGTCGCAAACTCGCGACTCCAGTCATAACTGAATCCGAGCGACTTGAGCTGCCTTTTGAATGTCCCGATATTCTTCGCCGTCGTGACGGCTGGATGAGTCCCCGTCTTGATCGCGTAATCTTCCGCTGGCAACCCGAATGCATCCCAGCCCATCGGATGCAGCACCTGAACCCCGCGCATCCGGCTGTACCGACTGACAATATCTGTCGCCGTGTAGCCTTCGGGATGCCCTACATGCAACCCCGCCCCCGAAGGATATGGAAACATATCCAGTACATATTTTTTACGTGCGTCGCGTGACGGACCACCAGTGGCCGCACCGTTCGCGTGTTGTGGGGATGCGGGTTCTGAATGGTTCCGGGAATCATCACTGGCTGTCGCATCATCCAGATCGACGCGAAAGGTTTGGTGCGTGTCCCAATAGGCCTGCCATTTGGCTTCAATCCGTTTCACTTCATCGTCATAGCGAGGCATAAAATTCGATCCGTATTCTGTCCGTGTTATTTCTGTGTCTGAAAACCGGCTCGACGCAAGGCGTCGCGTGCCGCGCGTGCGGTCCGTTCGGCGACATCGACATTTTCGGCGAGTGCCGTCAGATGTCCCATTTTCCGACCCGCGCGGGCTTCCTGTTTTCCGTAAAGGTGCAATTTCAGATCGGGATATTTCAAGGCAGCAGTCCAATCCGGTTGCCCCGATTCCCATACGTCGCCAAGCAGGTTCGCCATCGCCGACGGGCTGCGAAGTGCGCCCGAACCGAGCGGCAATCCGCAGATTGCCCGAACCTGCTGTTCGAACTGACACGTCACATGTGCATCGATCGTCAAATGCCCCGAATTGTGCGGTCGCGGTGCCGTTTCGTTGATGAGCAACTCGCCCGATTTCGTCAGAAAGAATTCGACACACAAGACGCCGACAACACCCAGTTTCTCGAATACGGCCCGAGTGATCTCGATAGCGTTCTCCGTGACACGATCGGAAACACGTGCGGGGCAAACCGAAACATCCAGAATGTGGTTGCTGTGTGAGTTGCCGATCGGTCCATAACTGACGAATTCACCGTCCGATCCCCTCGCCCCAACGACGGACAGCTCTGAATCGAAATCAATAAACGATTCGAGAATAGCATGCGGCACGTTCAAGCCCGACCACGCAGAACTTGCTGCGTCGAGTGATCGAATGACGACCTGCCCCTTGCCGTCATAGCCCCAATCGGCAGTCTTGAGGACCGCGGGAACTCCGTTTCTCTCCAGTCCTGTGACCAGTTCTGCCAGCGAACGAACGGCAACAAAAGGCGTTACGGGCAGGCCCGCATCCCGCAAAAACGTCTTTTCACGCAGACGGTTTTGAGATGTGAAGAGCACCGAACATGCCGGGCGAACGGGACTGAATCGACTGCAGGCTTCTGTCGTACCGGCGGGGACATTCTCAAATTCATAGGACACGACATCAACACCGCGAGCGAATTCGGACACGCGATCGAGATCCAGATAGTCGGCCTGAATTTCGAGATCTGCAACCTGACCTGTCGGAGTGTTGCAGTCGGGCGAAAAGACATGGACGCGGTATCCCAGTCGTCGTGCGGCGATTGCAAACATGCGGCCCAATTGACCGCTCCCCAGCATTCCCAGTGTCGCACCAGGAAGAATCGGATTGTTTCTGGATATCGGATCGCTCATGGAAGTGTGTCTCCCAGCACTGTGTCGCATTGACTCTGCTGGAATTCCTGCAGCTTCACACGCAGATCGGGTCGCGTCGTTGCAAGGATTCGAATTGCGAGCAGCCCGGCATTTTTCGCACCCGCTTCACCGATGGCCAACGTGCCAACCGGAATACCGCCCGGCATTTGTACGATCGACAACAGTGAATCGAGTCCGTTCAGGGCTTTACTTTGGACGGGAACGCCCAGGACGGGCAAAACCGTAAGAGAAGCGACCATTCCCGGCAAATGAGCGGCACCACCGGCACCGGCGATCAGAACTTCCAGGCCACGCGCCTCGGCCGATTTCGAATAAACACACATCAAATCGGGTGTTCGATGAGCAGAGACCACCCGGCATTCGTGCGGTACGCCAAATTGGGTGAGTATTTCCGACGCGTGCCGCATCGTCTCCCAATCGGATTTACTCCCCATAATCACCCCGACAACGGGAGGAATCCCCCCTGAGGAAGGCGAAAGACCGTTTAAATCAACCATCGAAAACCCTGCCATCGCGAGAACTGGAACGCACATCAAGGCGACCGGCTGAAAAACGGAGACCCCGGCGCGCCGAGGGTCTTCCTGGTGCCCGTCCCCCTTTTTCAGCGACCGGTATTTCCGTTCATGCCGGTCACCCAAACGCCATGTTGGCGATTCTTCGCGCAAGTTCAAGCGGCAGAGGGAGAAAGTCCGAAATCCGGATGGCTTTTCAATGGCTCCGTTGTGGATTTTCCGTCTGACCGATCCGCTTTCGACTCCGAATGCGTCACGGGGACAGTCTGCATTCTCGTGGCGATCCACTTCGGGTTACGAATCGCTCAAGCACTTCAAAACAGCAAGCTCAATCCCCAGCCTGCGAGTACGAAGAACATAAACAGCGATACCGACAGACGTTTCGACACTTCGCGCCACAGAAAGATGCTCGGAACAATACTGAATGTTCCGAGTGTCATTGCGAACAACATCACGAATTCGTGCGCAATCCCTTTCTTCAACAGAACAGCCGCGAACATCACATCCAGTCCGATCGGGATCGGCATGAACGTTGACAACAGGCTGGTCACAAACAACGTTCCTGGCGTCGGATTGGCAAGCAATCGTTCCCACGGAATGAACTCGAGCAATGTGGCCGAAACGACGCTCATCAGCAGCATGATGACGATCGTCGGCTTGAGCAACATCCAGACGTTGCGGAGGAACTCCATTCCCAACTCGCAACAAACAGCACCCAGGCGATCATTGCACGTGTTGTGATCCAGCGGGACGGAGCAAGCGCCACCTGAATCATTGACGACCAATTGCCTGAACGGTTTTCGGCGCTCCAGAAACGAAATCAGTCCTGGAACGACAAAAACGATCACCAACAGCAGGACGGTGTATTTTGCGATGACCATCGGCATTGGAAGAGCAGTCACCGACATCATGATGACAATCGGATTGAAATTCGGCGAGCTGAACAGGAACCCGAGTGCGACTTCGACCCGTCCATTACCGCGAGTCACTCCGCACGCGATCGGGACCGCGCAATTCGCACAAACACCCATCGGAGCACCGATGAGTGCTCCTTTCAACGAATTGAGGTAAAGGTTGTCGCCAATTTTCAACGGGTAATACTTCAGAATCGTGTGCAGCACGGCACCGCACGCGACACCGAAACTCATGCCGATTTTCATCGAGTCGAGCCAGTTGAGCGAACCATAAATAATTTTCTGCCACCACGGAGCCGTCGCCTCGACGACAAAGGCAGCTTTCCCATAGGCCATCGTTGCCACATCGTCACCGACGTGTCGCGACTTCGACAGCAGTTGAGGGTATCTGGAGGCGAACCAGAACAGGCATAACAGTGCTGTCAACGCAATCGCGAGTACCGCCACGCGGTAATAGCATCGCAGACTTTGATTCGAAGGCGCCACAGAGATCGTTGACATAACATTTTCCAATCGAAATCCGATTTTACCGGACAAAAACAGAACGGGGTCAGATATTTGTCCTTGTCATTTTCCGCAGTCGGTCGCTGTTTCGGATGCGTCCTGTTCCTGAAGTCGCCGGGGTTCAAAGCGGCGCTTTGACCCCCGGCGACTCGTTGTGACGCTAGCAGCGTCGAAAACAAAATCACCCACGATTTCACAATCGACGTGCTGGCGAACGTTGATCGCAGGCAATACGCGATCAGAACTCGCTGATGACTTCTCCCCCATCCCGGGTCACCAGTGACCGCATAACTTTGTAGTCGATGCTGTCGCTGAGGAACTGAACGTGTCCGTCGCAGAAGAGCGTATGCACACCACCGATGTGGAAACTGAACAATTCATCGTTCGGGCCGCAATTCATATCGGTCCACAGGCAGGTCGGAGGTCCGCCCCATGGATTGCGATGGAAATTTGGCGTGTAGGAAACCCCGAACGCATTGTCGGGTTCGGCCCAGCGCCAGTGCTTTCGCTTCGTACCGGTATCAACCGGGTCGTCGTACAACGATTTCATGCTGTCATTGCGACCAACATCTTCGCCAATCGCGATCGTCGAACTTGTTCCGTCGGTAATGTCGGCGATGGAAGAACATTTCCAGTCGAGTCCCCCGGGTGACAGAAACTGGGCCGAGTTGGGTTTGCCGGTATTCGGGTCAATGTTCGTATGCAGCGTTGCACCGTAATCGATCCCTGCATAGCCCTGCGAGTCCTTGTTTCCATTTCTCAATGCTGCTGACGGACACAAGTACATCGGAATGACAGTTTTGGCGATTGCCTGGTTCTGGGGTGTCTGGTTGTAGTAGTAATTGAAGTCGAACTGGTTCGACACGACCGCCTGATCGATGTACGGCAGAATGTGAGTGAACGTCGCCTGTTTGTCGAAGTACTGTCCCAGGTATCCAGTTGGAATCAACCCTTGCCCCGACGACGGAAAACGTCGATGAGTGCTTTCGTAGTTGTGAATCGCGAGTCCGATTTGTTTGAGATTGTTTTTGCATTGAGTTCTGCGAGCGGCTTCACGCGCTTGTTGCACGGCGGGAAGCAGTAATGCAATCAGCACCGCGATAATCGCGATGACCACCAGCAATTCAATCAGTGTAAATGCGAGCCGACGTTGACGAGAAGTAAGCATAATAACCTCTGAAAAGTGATACGAAACAAGAAACAAGTCATCAGTACAGACTGTGCACAGCGGAAAAATACCGGCACTTAAACCAGGAAACATGGCCCGCAGAACGCGTCATCGCATCGATGTCATCGATTGCGCAGGGGTTTGCAATGAGAGGCTTGTCGCAATTCGTCACGCGCGATTGCAGCTGGCGCAAGACGTTCCGAATTCACCGGCGAAGGATTGCGCAGCCCGAAACGGATGACTGCAATCCCGGTATCGCAGGGGAATATCGAAGCAACCGACGCGTGGCAATCATCATGATGAAGCACGCACACAAATTCAGTGCTGCGGTCAATCAACAGAAACGCAATCACGCCGGGCGCGACAAACCTCATTGAAAGAGGTCACGCCTTGGGCGGACGATCAAGCCGAAAGGCGATCATCGGCAGAGTCAGTGGCTCATCAAATCTGGCCAGAGAAGTTAACTCTTGCATGGCTGGTTCGAATGAAGGAACAAGCAAGAGCCACCGGTCGCGTGTTTCCACGGGAATCGACGGTGTTGAAAACGGCAAGCCAATCGGGCCTTGCTGACAGGAAGGACCATGGCAAGACCGACGGTGGCCGCTTGTGTCCATGGGAGCAGGCCGACCCGAATCAGGGGTCAATATGCCCTGCGACATCACGTGCGAATGCGAAAGATAGTCACCGCAACTGGCACTGGCATCCCGCGGGCCCCACGACAAAAACGCGAGGAACGCTCCGGAAAACAACGCAACAACACAACATCGCTCAACACGAGATCGCTCAACGGAAACACATCGTCGGGCAAGACGACTTTCCTGCTGTTCGAATTGAGTATTGAGACGTTGCACGAAAATCTCCAGAATGGATCGGAGATGACGATACCAGACTCGATTCGGCATTTGCAAATGATTTCTCGGGTACTATCCAGGATTCAGAAAAGATTACCACCATTGGTGCGTCCAAGCCTGGTTCCGCAACAAGTTCAGATGGAGTTCAGGCTTGAGCCTGTCTTCAATTCCCTCGGACGATTAAAACCCGCCAGTCAGCACGCTTCCCAAACGCCACTCCATCCTGATTGATCCGAAAGATCCCCGCGAATACCCGAATTCGGTACCCTTGATTCCGCAAGCCTTAAAATTGGTTGCGCCACCTCGCGTGGGTCCATTCCCAATTCGCAACTCAATATGCCGCGACGCCAATCGTGCCGCGGATCAGGACGCCAAATCAGGCGTCAAAGTGGCACGCCGCGGAACTCATGCGGTCAAGCATGACCTCGCGAAGTTCTTCACGGATTTCGGCAGCCAATACCGCATGCCCTGTTCGATGAGCGACCCGGTCACGCAATCGACGCAGTTTCTCGATCAATGAGCCGCTTTCAAGTGTGCGGTACTGGAACCGTTCTTCTTCGATTCGAACGGGCAGGAAGATCGAAGGCCGAATCTGAGGATGACCGACAAGAATTACGTCCAGAATGGCCAGCAGCCATCGTGATGTCTGTGGTCCGGCAGGTTCGTCGAGTATCTGCCGCAAGTCGCCGAGTAACAAATACTCAAACTCGCGGTTTTTAGTGATCGTGCGGGAAATGTGGGGCGCTGTCGCAATCATCGGTTTTACTCCTGTGAGCCGAACAATTGCAATCAGCGTGCCGCACCTTTTCTGCCGTTGTCGAAATGACAATTCATTGCCGTTTTCCAGTCCAAATCGTGAATTCGGGGATGTTTCTGTGGGAAACCGAACAAAAAGTCCCTCCGTCATTGCTCTGTTCGCATGCAACGATTCTCGATCTTTGGGCGACGGGAGCTGGCAACAGAAGGCGATCGGAAGGAAAGGAAATACCGGTTGCTGAAAAAGCAGGACAGGCACCAGGAAGATCCCCGCCGCGCCGGGGTCCCCGTTTTTCCAATGAAGACCGGGCGCCAGTCCCCCTTTTTCAGCCGGTCAATGTTTCACTGCCGGTCAATGTTTCACTGCCGGTCGCGAGAATGCAAAATCGCCGTCGCAGAACCGAGGGGGTGGCTCAACGACGGCGATCGAGGCAGCGGGTCAGTGTTTCAGTGAGATCCTGCAAACCGAAACTCACCCTTAAACAGGTGAATTCCGTTCTGCATCATAAGACCGGTGACGTTCCCGCAGTGTTTGAACATCGTGGGAAAATCTCGGTTGCGTGAGCGGGTTCGACCGGTCAGCCGGGAATTGTACCTTCCCGAGATCGTTCGTCCTGTCCACTTTACCGCCTCCAAACCCGCGATTTCCGCCGAGGCTTCCATCGCAGGTGTCTGAGTTATCGGGCGAAGTCGCCACCAAAACACACTCGTTCGCTCCGGATGCACTAGAATCCTCTTGTACCCATTGGTGCAGTTGCACGCCTGGCGGGAACTGCGGCGACTTTTCCGCGCGAAACCCCAAAGTCGCTCGTTGAACCTGCCAGAAATGAGGAATTCGAGAATTCCACCACACCTTTTTCAGCGACCGGTATTTCCTGTCTTGCCGGTCATTTTAATGTATTTTGGCTCATGACACAGGTGAACCGACGATACGAAAAACAGTAGAATCGGTCGGTGCCAACTAACGTGGTTTCTGCGGTCGTCCTGCGAGAACTTATTCAATGCGACGGACTTTTCGATTCGGCCTGATTGTCGTCATGGGGTTTGCACCGGGTTGCTCGGACCTGGCGTCTCCAGGCCCTGGCACTTCGTCAGTTCAGACAGTAAAGCCCGGGCTACCATTCCCGGCGAACGATCGCTCGAGCGGTAGTGCTGTTGCGGAAGTTTCCAGTGATGAAAACGTGCGTGACGTTGTCGTGCTGAATGAAGACAGTCTAACGCCTGAACTCCAGCCAGATCCCCAACCGGAACTACAGCCTGGGAACTTCTCTTCGGTCAGAACGGGTACCGACTGGGCTGAATTCCTTGGACCGCATGGGACCGGGATCTCGGATGAAGTCGGGTTGGCCGATCAGTGGCCACAGGACGGTCCGCCCGTCCTGTGGGACAGGCGGATCGGCAAAGGTTACAGTTCGCCGTCAGTGATTGGTGACCGCGTCGTTGTCCATCATCGGCTGCGCGATCAGGATGTTATCGAATGTTTGAACGCCAGTGACGGAAACGTGAACTGGAAATATGAATACGACACGGACTACACCGACCCCTATGGCTACAATAACGGGCCGCGTTGCTCTCCCGTTTTGACCGGATCTCATTGCTATACGTTCGGTGCCCAGGGGCGACTGGTCTGCCTGGACCTTAAAACCGGAATGCTCGTTTGGGAACGCAAGACCTCAAAAGAATGGAAAGTTCCCGACCACTTTTTCGGAGCCGGATGCACTCCGGTTCTATACGGAAAATTGCTGATTGTACTCGTCGGCGGACAACCTGATTCGGGCGTTGTTGCATTTGATGCCGAGTCAGGTAAGGCCGTTTGGGAAAGTGTTGGAAAGTCGACTTGGGACGGAGCCGACACCGACCAGAAGGGAAGTTCTTATCGCTGGACGGGCGACGAAATGATCGTCAGCTATTCCTCGCCGCTGATCGCAACGATCCACGGCAAAACACATTTGCTGTGTCTCGTTCGACAGGGATTGGTGTCACTTGATCCTCAGAACGGAAAAGTTCAGTTCAAATACTGGTTCCGGGCCCGCGTTCACGAATCGGTTAATGCCGCTCGCCCGGTCGTCGTCGACGATCACATCTTCCTGTCAGCAGCTTACGAGACCGGAGCCGCGTTGCTGAGGGTCCAGCCGGACGACATGGGTTACGATATTGTCTGGAGAAACAAGCGAGGGATGTCGACGCACTGGTCAACTCCGATTTATCGCGATGGCTGTATCTACGGTTTCAGCGGTCGTCATGAAGGCGAGGCAACTCTGCAATGCGTTGACTTCAAATCCGGCGAACTGGTATGGGAAACAAATGGCTATGACGGCCCGGTCACGGATCTTCGGTCAAACGGCAGTGGAGAGATCATTGACGCGGCAGGACGCCCTGCGACATTTTTCGGACGCGGTTCCAAGACGGCCATTGACGGCAAGTACATCATGCTGGGTGAACGAGGAACGCTGGTGCTCGGCAAACTCAGCCGCGACAAGTTCGAACAGATCAGCCGGGCGAACTACAAACAAATTCATTACCCCGCATGGGCCGCACCCGTCATCTCGCGCGGCCGACTGTATCTGCGAAGTGAAGACCATTTGCTGTGCCTCGATGTCGCGAAATCGCCATGAAACGACCCTCGTTCGGCCTTCGTTCGGCGACGTGTACCGGTTTTTGACAATGCTGATTGAATCAGAACCGGGATTCGTCACCGTTGGCACCGCTGTGAAGCATTTTGTCAAATCGTTTTGTCGGAAACTGGCGAGCCGAGCGGCGTAAGC
>JANXOO010000676.1 GCA_025353525.1 Schlesneria sp.
GCGAATTCCGGGTTTGACACCGGCGCCTGCCATCCACATTGTGTAACCCTGCGGGTTGTGATCGCGACCATCGTCCCCCTGAGCCACTGGTGTGCGTCCGAATTCTCCGCCCCACAGAACCAGCGTCTCTTCGAGTAATCCGCGTGCTTTCAAATCGGCTAACATTCCCGCGATCGGCCGGTCGACTTCCATCGCGTTCTTTGCGTGATCGGCTTTCAAATTGGCATGCTGATCCCATTTGTAGCTGTGTGTGCATTGCACGAACCGGACCCCTTGCTCAATGAACCGCCGGGCCATCAGACATTGCCGACCGAAATTCATCGTGACCGGCTGGTCGAGTCCGTAAAGCCTTCGAGTCGTCTCGGTCTCATTACTGATATCCTGCAACTGTGGTGCGGTGGACTGCATGCGGAACGCCAACTCGAACGATTCAATTCGACTTTCCAATACGCTGTCAGGTCCAGCGGACGCCAATTGATCGATGTTCATTTCTCGCAGCAAGTCGAGTTCCATCCGTTGATGCGCCCGTGACTGCTTCTCGGCATTTTCGATAAATGGAATATGGGCACGATCAGATGGAATACTTGCATTCCCCAATGGCGTTGCCGCATAAACTGCAGGAAGAAAGGCCGAGCTGTATGCATTAACGCCACCATGTGTCAGCGTCGGGCACACGGTGATAAAGCCAGGTAAGTCGCTGTTTTCGGTTCCCAATCCGTAGGTAATCCACGACCCCATACTCGGACGAACGAATGTATCACTGCCTGTGTGCAGCTCCAGCAGCGCACCACCGTGTCGCGAATTCGAACCGTGCATTCCGTTGATGATGCACAGGTCATCAACCATCGCGCCAAGATGGGGGAAAATTTCGCTGACCCAGGCACCCGATTCTCCGTGTTGACGAAAAGTGAAGGGTGACTTCAGCAGGTTGCCTGTCGGCGCTGAAAAGACACGCGGCTTGGAAAACGGCAACGGTTTTCCGTGATCGCGTTCAAGTAACGGTTTGTAGTCGAATGTGTCGACCTGCGAAGGGCCGCCGTGCATAAACAGAAATATAATCCGCCTGGCACGCGGCTCAAAATGAGGCGACCGGACGGCCAGCGGACTCGATTTGGCATCCCGAAAAGCATCTGCCCGAACTTCGTCAGCCATCAAACCTGCAAGCGCCAGGTTCCCGAATCCCGCCGCACCCACCTTCAACAAATTCCGGCGGCTCATTCCCGAATGAAATTGTCTACCTGGCATCTTTTACGCTCGTGAAATCTTCTTAGCCATCGAGTCACGTCACTACTTTGCCTATTCAATATACACGAATTCATTCGTCGCAAGAATTGCCCGACACAAACTGGTCCAGACTCGAATCTCGATATCTTTTTCTGCGCCGTCGGCCCGTCCGATTGCCTGCCGCATACGGTCGGTATAATCAGTGGCGCGACGAATTTCACTCGCAGCAGGATCCCGGCTACACGCCAGATGATAAAGTCTGCGAATTCGAACGACGGCATCGATATCCTGGGATTCGAGTAAACGACAAGCGATTTCTCGAGATTGCTCGAGAACAAAAGCACTGTTCATCATGAACAGGGCCTGAGGAGCGACTGTTGTCTGGTCGCGTTGCCCTGCCGGAGTGCTTGGGTCGGCAAAGTCAAACGCAGTAAAAACATCGAAGAGCGCCGATCGAATGACGGGCAGATAGATCGAGCGACGGTTACTGTTATAAACGGCCGGATTGACGTTCGCCGTACTTGTGACATACGTCCGGTTGGTCGTGGGAAGCAACGTTCCACCGGGCGTTTCGTCCAGCAGTCCGCTCGCCTGCAATAACGTGTCTCGCAGGACTTCGACATCCATTCGCCGCCGATGAAATCGCCACAACAACCGGTTTTCCGGATCAGCGAGTGCCGCATCTGCATTGAATTCGGCACTTTGGCGATAAGCTGATGATGCGACGAGTTGCCGATGGAGTGATTTTATGCTCCACGTCTGCGGTTTATTTTGAATTGAGTCAGAGGTCGTTTTGACATCGTTGGCTGAGGCAGGCCCGTTTCCCGAAAATTCGCTCGCCAGCCAATCGAGCAGTTTCGGATGGCTCGGACGGTCGCCAAGTCGTCCAAAATTGTCGGGCGATTGAACCAGCCCGAATCCGAAATGCCATTGCCAGATTCGATTCACCATCACTCGCGATGTTAATGGATGCTCGCGGCTGGCTAACCATCGCGCCAGCGGTAAGCGGCCACTGCCGCTGGCCATTTCATCGGGCCGTTGTGCTGCAAGAATCCGGGGAAATCGCCGGGGAACTTCTTTTCCCAGTGTCAGATGACTCCCTCGCAAATGAACCCTGAGGTTTTCGGGCTTTGATTCCGAGACCGCCATCGTCTCGGAGATTTTTGGTACGTTTGCCTCGCGTCGTGACAGTTCCTCTCGGCCAGCTTTCAATTGAGCAACGACTTCTGCAGGAAATAAGGTTTCTATCTCTTTTGGGATTGCCGAAGTACTTTTGAAGTCAATCAATGGAAGTCGTGCTGCGATCGAAATCGCGACTGCCGTATCGGATCGCAGTTTTTCGAGGGTCTGGTTCTGTCTGGTAACGAGTTCCTGCTGTGCGTCCCGCTGCTGAATCTGCGATTGAGTTGCCAGTGGACGTTCATGCCAGCGAGCAACAACGCTGAACGTGTCCATCGTCTGGGTGCTCTTGAAGACTCCTGCGAGACCGTAATAGTCGTCGATCGTCAAGGGGTCAAATTTGTGGTCATGACAGCGGGCGCAGCCCATCGTCAGTCCCATGACCGTTCGGGCGATCGTATCGACCTGTTCATCAATGATGTCCATCTGCATTTTGACCGGATCGTCTTCTGCCAGCATTTTCGCGCCGAGACACAAA
>JANXOO010000776.1 GCA_025353525.1 Schlesneria sp.
CACGAATAACCTGACCGGCACGCTCGATTTTATTGGAACCCCTGGTCATGAATTGACTTCGGAACAAGGTTCAAGAGTACTCGCCGAGCGTGAACCGGCTCTTCCGTTACACTGCGACCCGAACTTGCCTCCTGAAACAAAACTGTGGGCACTCTTGCAACGAGCAGGAGGTGGAACGTGGGCGGGTTGCGTTTACGATGTCGACAAGATCGAAGCAGCACTCATCGCCGGAAGCCAAAAACGCTAGCGAGAATCGCCAATCCTGCATTCTCGATACCCTTTCATGATCGGCGTTGGGTCAGCGAGTCCATCGCAGCAATCCTGACGAATCGGCGACGGTGATCGAAACCGACTGGGCCTGATAAAGAATCTCTTCCATGACTGACACCGTCTATCTGATTGATACATTCTCGTTGATGTTCCAGGTTTTTCACGGCATTCCGCCGATGACCAGCCCGGCAGGACTTCCCACGAATGCAGTTTTCGGATTCAGTCGTGATCTGATGGCACTTCTCAAAGGGCACAAGCCGACGTGGCTGATTTGTGCGATGGATTCGCCTGGCCCCGGCACGCGGGACGCGATCTATTCCGAATACAAGGCCAATCGTACGGAAATGCCCGAAGATTTGCGGCCGCAAATTGCCCTGTTGAAAGAAGTCATCGAGGCATTCGATATTCCGTTGATCGAATGCGCCGGGTGGGAAGCCGATGATGTGATCGCGACAATGACGCGACTCGCAGTCGAACAAAACCTGTCGGTACGAATTGTCACCAGCGACAAGGATGCAAGGCAACTGCTTGGTCCTTCCGTTCAGATCTACAATTTGCGAAAGAATACATATCTCGACGAAGCCGGTTTGCTGGCGGATTGGGGAATTCGCCCAGATCAGGTCGTCGACTTTCAGTCGCTTGTCGGAGACGCCGTTGACAATGTGCCCGGCGTTCCGTTGGTGGGACCACGTAAGGCGGCAGCAATGCTGCAAACCTACCAGACCCTGGAAGAAGTACTCGCCAATTCCGAAAAAGCCCCCGGTGCCAAACTGCGTGAAAATCTCAAGACCTATGTCGATCAGGCATATATGAGCCGCGAACTGGTCCGATTGAATCAATACCTTCCGATCGCCTTCGACTGGGATTCAAAGCGCCGCAGTCAACCTGACATTCCGAAGTTGCAAGAATTATTTCGGCGGTTTGGCTTCCGGAGACTGGTCGACGATGTCCAGCAGTTTGCCCCGGCTATCGCCAAAGAAATCGTGGCGATCACAACTACAGGGGAAATACCGACGAAGCCCGCCCCTGCTAAAAAGCCTAAATCGGTCGCCAAAGGGCAACGTTCGCTTTTTGGTGACGACGATGCTGAAAACAGCGAAGCTCGCACAGACACGATGCCGCAAGGTCCGGTCACAGATTCCGGAGCTGTCGATCCGGTTGGCGAGGACAACCCCGTCCATATTGCCGGTGAAAAACCACCGAATGCGTTTCCGCCCCGTATCGACCGGGTATGGGAAACGGTCGACACGTCTGAAAAATTTGCGACGTTTCTTGAATCGCTGCGTCTGCAATCCCGCTTCTGCATCGATCTCGAGACGACTCACGTCGATTCGATGCAAGCCGAGATTGTTGGTTGGGCCTTCAGTTGGCAAGCCGGGACCGGTTTTTACATCCCCGTTCGCGGCCCTGCAGAAAGCAGGTTGCTCGATCCGGTCGATGTCGTCACATCGCTGCGTCCGATCTTCGAGAACCCCGAAGTCGAGATCGTCAATCAAAACATCAAGTATGACCTGATCGTCATGAATCGTGCGAACCTGACTGTGGCGGAAGACCGGTTGGGGATCGATCCGATGGTGGGCGACTATCTTCTGGACGCAGGAGCCCGATCGCACAATCTGGAAGTACTGATTGGCAAGTACCTGGGGATCGAATCGATTCCGATCTCGGACCTGATCGGAACGGGCAAGAATCAGAAGAACATGATCGATATTCCCGTCGCGAAAGTTGCCGAGTACGCGACCGAGGATGCCGATCTGACACTGCGGATAACGGACATCATCGGCCAGAAACTGAGGACCGAAGGATTGTATGACCTCTACTGGAATCTCGAACGACGGCTGATTCCGATTCTGGCCACGATGCAACAGGCAGGAATCCGTGTCGATGCCGACGAACTGAAGCGACAGAGTATTGCGATTACCGGGCGGCTGGACGAAACGATCGCCGAAATTCACGCCATGGCAGGTCACGAGTTCAACATCGACTCGCCAATTCAGCTTCGAAAAGTCCTGTTCGAAGAACAAAAGCTTCCGGTTCGCAAGAAGA
>JANXOO010000818.1 GCA_025353525.1 Schlesneria sp.
GTTCCGCCACTTTAATCACGGCGATTCCTACTGGAAATCCGTTCGATTCCGTTACGAGGAGGCCCCTCGACCGTTGCCTGGACGAGCGTTCGGGTGTTATTCCAAATGCCAATTTGGCCGTGTTTGCTTTGAGGCTTGCGACGTGGATGACCATCGGGGCCACGTCTTTTTTTGCGGGTCGCCTATTTTGCCGGTAGCAATTCAGCGGTTTTGAAACGCAGGCTTTGCAGCATCGCGTACAGGACGATATTGGTCCCGAGTTTGACGGCGTCTTCCGGGAAGTAGCCCTCGCAATTTCCCGAGACCTGTCGTTCCAGTGCGCAACTGATGTCGTACTTGCTGTAGATCACGGCGAATCGTCCGTCGAGTTCAATCCCTTCCAGAATCGGTTCGGTCGTGCGAACCGTGAAATTGCCTCCTGAACTGTTTTCGCCACCTTCTGCGGTTCGGCGTTTCAGCAGTTTGATATCGAGTCCGACTTTGTCTGAAAACAGTTCGTGCGAGATCGGGATTCGTTCGAGTTTCTTTTCCGGATAGAGCTGACTCATGAAATCGCGGAACCCTTTGTCGAACGGCTTCGCACCACAACACGAATCGGCCACAAGGACGCCACCGCGGTCGAGGTAAGCTTTCAACTGTTGGCGTTCTTCGGCAGCAATCGTAAACCGGTTACGACCGTGCATGTACAATACCGGATACCGGAAGATGTTTTTGTCGTTCAGCGGCAGATCCCGCATCCTGGTTGATGCGGACATCCCGACGGCTTCGTTCAGTGCGACGAGCAGATTTCGCAAGGCATGCGGAGCCGCATTCCACGCTCCGTCGTGTTTGATCTGAGCGATTTGCAATAGCCCGCGTTCGACGTTGTCGAGCTCGCTGTCGTGGACGATGGCGTCGCGAACCTGCGTCTTGTCGGGTGGTTCACGACCGGTTGCATACGCCATCACGTTAACGCCAATCTGCGTCGCTCGAACAATTTTTGCTTTCAGTTGCACATTTCGTTTCGGTGGATCGACTTTGGCCCAATAGTCCCAGTAACAGGCCACGTCTTCCGGAGAATACATCACAGATGTTTGACAGCCAAAATCAACTCCGAACAACGGCACGCCATCCGGTTGCAACGGATGCTCGATGCGGTAAACGGGATGGTCAGGGGGAAGCGGCTTCAATTCGCCCTCGCCAGGCGGCATCAGTTTGACGACCAGTTCACGGAAACTCGACTCAAATTCGGCACTCTGGCATGACGGACAGGCAAAGATAAATTTCCCCTGTTCCAGATACTCTTTCAGCAGTCTGATTTCATCGGCAGTGAATGTCAGTTTTCCAGGACCGGTAATAAAAAGGACCGGAGCTTGCAGCAGAGCATTGACTCCGCCGTTTTTCACAGCGCGTGCGAGATCCAGTTCCTGTGTCGTCAACAGTTTGGGCCATTTTGGCATTCCCGAGATCAGTTCGGTCAGGTTTCGAACATCGCGTGGATGCCGATTCCAGTTGTCGTCGACCAGCACGTTCGGGTTGTTCGGGTGCCTGGTCCCGTACTTGAGCTTGTTGATCAAAACGGGAGCGAGTCCTTTGGAAAGGAACAGAAGCGCCAGTCCCGTTCCGACGACAGGCTGGGATTCGTACGACCCGCTTCCGCTCCAATGCCCATCAATGGGTACTTGTGTTTTCAACAGGACGGCGGTCCCTTCCCGATACCAGTCGTGATCGCCGAAGAATCGCGTTCCGCTCAAGCGGCCTGCTCGCTCGACCCCGTATGTGTAATACAAAAACCACATGATCCCGCCCGAGCCGGGGTTCTGGTGTGCCGAAAAATGGCGACTCAGCCAGCGAATTCCATCCTGAATATGCTTGTCTGATTCGGGATCTTCGCAACAAGGCGGCGTTCCGTCGGCAGCAACGCCTGCATCCGACTTCAGCATCTGTTGTGCGATCGACAGCGATGCGACGCCCGCAACGGTCATGCTTCCCCGAGAGGGCGTCCGATCACCTTTATCGCTGACCTCGCCATATCCCCAGCCGCCGTCGCCACCCTGATTTCTTTCCCAGTAGTCGCGAATTCGTTCCCACGTCTGGCGGCTGACGCTTGCGCCCGATTCGACGGCTTCTCTCAACCCGAGAACTGCAAATTGAGAGTTACTCGGGTCGCCACCTCCAAAGCCACGTCCGTTGCGAAGCCCGTACGACCAACCTCCGGAGTTACCCACCGTGATTTGCCCGTCTTCCAATCGTTGCGACAGTGATGCGATTTTCACGACATCCGATTTTTCTTTGGCTGCAGACAATGCCATGATCATCAGCGAAACCTGATAGGTTTCCATGGAGGGCGACAGTTCTTCCGGAGACCTCGCACGCAAATACTGCAATCCGCGACGCACAGGCGGGTCTTGCGGCGACATTCCCGAATTCAGCAGCGATAAGACGCTCAGGCTGGTCACGCCGACACGACTGTCGACCGGGCCATCAACTGCCCAGGACCCGTCATGGCCCTGCTCTTTGATGAGAAACTTTCTGCCCCGATCGATCGCGCTTTTGACATCCTGTTCGTCCAGGTCGGTGGCGACTACGGGTGACGTGTTCGCAGTCCACAGGATTGTGAGGAGGATCAGGGTGATGAGCGGGAACTTTGACGTGGGGGGATTTGAGTGCTTACTCGGATCGAGTTTTTTTTGGGTGGATGGTTGAGGTGATGTGATTGGGCGGGGAGGACAGGCTAAAGTCTGAACTCTCACTGGGAGCGTTTTTGTTCCGGGTGTGATTTTGCGAGGCATCGTTTGGTCATCCGGCTTTGGGTGGGAAGACAGGCGAAGGCCTGAACTCCAGCGTGGGAAAATTCCCGGTGTCTTTCGCGTTGCATTCGATACTGTTTACTATACCAATTCGTTTGTTGTTTGAACCAGACGGGTTTGTATTCACTTGAGGACCGACTATGGCCGTTCATCCGCTTGCAGGACAGTTGGCGCCGTCCGATATGCTGGTCGATATCGATAAACTGCTGGCCAGTTACTTTGATCGCAAGCCCGATCCTTCGATCAAGTCACAACAGGTCAGCTTCGGAACCAGCGGACATCGCGGAACGTCTCTGGATGGAACGTTTACTGAATCGCACATCCTCGCTGTCACTCAGGCCGTTGTTGAATACCGGCATGCAAACGGGATCACAGGTCCTCTGTTCCTCGGCAAAGACACTCATGCGCTGTCCGGTCCCGCAGAGCGAACGGTGCTCGAAGTCCTTGCGGGAAACAGTGTCGAAACGTTCATCCAGAACGGAAACGGATTCACGCCGACTCCGACAATCTCACGCGCGATCCTTTGTCACAATCGTGGCCGGAAAGATGGACTGGCCGACGGGCTTGTCATCACACCTTCGCACAACCCGCCTGAAGACGGCGGTATCAAGTACAACCCGCCCAACGGCGGCCCCGCCGATACTGATGTCACAGGCCAGGTCCAAAACCGGGCCAATGAATTGCTGAAAGGTGGAAATGCCGGAGTCAGGCGAATGGCGTTCGAGGCTGCGTTGCATGCGGCATCGACCCATTCGCAGGATTTCGCGCGTGACTATATCGATGATTTGAAAAACGTCATCGATATGGACGCGATCCGAAATGCCGGGCTGAGGATCGGTGTCGATCCGTTGGGTGGAGCCGGCGTCGGATACTGGCAACCGATCATCGAAACGTACGGTTTGAACATCACGGTCGTCAATCCCCACGTCGATCCGAAGTTCGCGTTTATGACGGTCGATCACGATGGAAAGATCCGCATGGATTGCTCCAGTCCGTTCGCAATGGCGAGCCTGGTTCGATTGAAAGATCAATTCGACATTGCATGGGGTAATGATCCCGATACTGATCGGCATGGAATCGTGACGAAGTCTTCGGGGTTGATGAACCCGAATCACTATCTCGCGGTGGCCATTCGTTATTTGTTCGGGAACCGACCGAAATGGCCGACAACGGCGGGTGTGGGCAAAACGTGCGTCAGCAGTCAGATGATCGACTGTGTCGCGTCGTCGATCGGCAGGAAGTTGATCGAAGTCCCCGTCGGTTTCAAGTGGTTCGTGGGCGGACTCTTTCACGGGACGCTCGGGTTTGGCGGCGAAGAGAGTGCCGGTGCCAGCTTTCTGCGGACGGATGGAACGGCGTGGTCGACGGACAAGGACGGGATCATTCTGGCATTACTTTCCGCCGAGATCACAGCGAAAACGGGCCGCGATCCCGGGGAGCATTATCGGGATCTGGTTACGGAGTTCGGCGATCGGAAGTACACGCGAATCGACCAGCGGATCACAGCAGAAGAAAAAGACCGTTTTAAAAACCTGACATCTACGGCGATTTCATCGACTACTCTTGCAGGAGACCCGATCACGGCCAGGCTCGATGAAGCACCGGGAAATCACAAGCCGATCGGGGGTGTGAAGGTCACAACGGATTCGGGCTGGTTCGCAGCACGTCCGTCAGGGACCGAAGCTATCTACAAGCTGTATGCCGAGAGTTTCCGCGACACCGCGCACCTCGAACGGATCGTCTCAGAATCTCGTGAGATCGTCCGCCGGGTTCTGAACGGCGCATGAATCCTGTTTGAACGGACGGAAACGTCGCTTGCAAGCTGCCGTTTCGCGTCAGGAGTCTTACCGGAAGTTTTTCAAGTGGTCTGCGGGATGTTCCTGGTATTTCAGGTTAGAGGTTATCTCAGAACCGGGATCGTCGCGTCGGTCCAACTGGAAGAGTGCAACACGGGATGACTGTTTTTCGGAAGCGTTTTGGCGGGCTCGTCATCCCAGTCGTCGGGTTCGACTCCCGCAGAATCCCGGTCTTTTCCGCCAACGGGTGGTAGGTCATCGTCGAATGCGTCGACGACCTTGATTGGTTGCGGCCTGGCACGTCGAGCGAAACTGGCGGGCATGACATCGGGAACGGCAACCTTCACGACCTGACTCATGTCGCTTCGCTGATCGTCTGCGGTCCGGAATTTCAAATAGACAATAATATCCGGGTGCTGCGGCGGCTGATCGAGTGGCAACTTGAACTGAAAGCCCGAACTGGTGATTCCTCGTGTCCAGCAATTCCGGCATTCATCGATCGAAAAACTCCATTTGCCGAGTTCGCGTTCTGATTCCGGAAGCAAAGGGTCGAGCAATGTGATTTCGACGTTGCCTGGGACTCGTACCGGTTCGTTGTCGGGGTCGAGCGGAGAAAACTGAACGACGACAGCATCATCGCCAGGCTGGTCATCCTTATTGATACCTCCGCTCGCCAGCTTGTAGATCCTCAATTTGCTGACCTGAGCGGTAGCCGAATCGGGAAATTCGGCTCCGCTTTTTGCCAGATCGAGTTCCGATCTCAGTCGTTCGGCTTCCAGTCGCACGCGCTTCAGCTCGGATTTGGTCTGTGTTACTTCGCGCTGCGAATCGGAAAGCTGTGAAGCTTGTTCGCGAATGCGAGCCTGAAGCAAATCGGCATCCATGCGGCCTGCACAACCGCAGAAGCAGATGCCAGCCAACATCAATGTCAGCGTTTCAGATTTCATGTCGCCATCCATGGCAAGTGATCGGGCCGTCAACAGGACGAAGGTTACCCGGATTTCAAATTTCTGACAACCGGGGTTGGTTTTCGGATGGTCTACTGCACCACGATTGAAAACGGGTTATTCGGACTTATCGGCCAAGCCGTTTGTTGATCGATCTGAGCATTGCCTGTTCGAGTTCGTTGTCGCGGCCCTGAGTGATCCACTGTGACGGAGTTGCCTGTCCGACGACGGGGTCAAGATCGCGCTGAAGCGGGCTGTTATCAAGAAACGTTGCCGCACCCGCGAATGCGGCTGCTCGGGGAACATCTTCGAGTTCCTTAATGGCTTCGACGCCAACAAGAT
Organism: Schlesneria sp.; assembly: GCA_025353525.1. GTDB lineage: Bacteria > Planctomycetota > Planctomycetia > Planctomycetales > Planctomycetaceae > Schlesneria. The sequence goes on from JANXOO010000818.1 coordinate 5,875, forward strand.
ACCCGCCCGGTGCGGGCGTCAGATGTACGAACGCCTTCCGGCGAATCGACTGAAGCGTGCTTTGAAGGCGATTTGCCGTTCCGACCGAATCGGGGTGCCATGGCTCGAGAGCACTGGCACCTGTTTTGTATCGCGTTTCGATCACTCCACCGAGTTTGTTTTCCCGTTCGATTTCAAACAGGTAGTCGTGAACAACGTCGACCGTTTGCTCCCAGGCCTCTTCGGAGTTATTTGCTCGAATGAAAACCGGGTTTGTCACTGGCGGTCCGTGAGAATCCATCGACACACAGCCCGACAGGACCGATGTCAAAAGAGTCAATACGACGAAAGGAAACAATTGCGATGACATGCGGCGACCGAGCCCCAGGTGGTCCAGGATATGCGATCAATCGTAGACACTTCTTGCAAACAAATCATGAAGTACTGATGGAAAGCCGGCTTTCCCGTGGACGCAGGAACTTGTTTCGTTGCCTGTTGTCACTGTGAAAGTCAACTTCATCGGAACGTGCCGATTCGCCGCGAGAAGTTCGCGTGGGCGGTAATCTGACAGAGAGTGCAAAATCGCTCAAGACCGGTTTCGGCAATGCTTGCCGTTCGGGAACGACGTTCGGAAAGTCGAACAGCCCCCGGCAGATCGAAATCTGCCGGGGGCTGTCCTATGTAAACGGCTCGGTCCGTCACCGTCCGTGGTAATGTCACCTGCATATTGCTGCTTGCAATCGACCATTGTCCATTCATTGCTGTCAACGAGGT
>JANXOO010000860.1 GCA_025353525.1 Schlesneria sp.
TACTACGCCAACGCCCGCTGGTACGACGCCAGTACCCACACGTTCACCCAACAAGACCCGAGTGGGTTTAGCGGCGGGGATACGAACCTTTACAGGTATGTTGGCAACAGTCCGACGAACTACACGGACCCGAACGGGTTGGAAGGCGAGTCACTGTCGAGGAGTTGTTGGGAATTCTTTTTTGGGAAAGGAGAATGGCTTAGCGATCCTTGGTCACAAGCAGCGGCGTATGACGCCGCGCCAGAATATTTCGCAAATCCGTCGACACCGCGTGCGGTGCTCGAAGGAGCCTTTGAGGGGGCTGGGCGAGGAGCCACGGTTACAGCAGATGCATTGACGCTTGGTCAATATACATCAATTCACTCTGAAGCGGAGAATTATCGGGCCGAAGCGCGAGCCAACGGCGACACGATTTCCATGATCGGTTACGGGTCAGGAACGTTCGGGGCACATGTGACACATGTGGTCATCGTGATCGTCGCTGCCCCAGTCATTATCGAAGGTGGCGCAGCGGCTGTCACGATAATTTTACCCGCCGCAGGAGCGCAAGCGGTGCTGGCAACCGGGACCGTGATTGGTGAGGTTGCAACGACTGTTGCCCCCGTGGTACTGACCTACGTTTTGGTGAAACAAGGACAGGCGGGATTGGAAGCCGCGTCAAATGGTGAAATTGACCGAGCGATTGAGCACTTCGGTGATGCGGGTCTCAGCGGAGGATTTGTGCCCGGCTCATTCCGCCCGGCGGGAAATGCCGGACTTCAATTGATCCAGCGCGGATCCCAGACATGGGGCCGACTCCAATCGTTGGCAGACGAAGCATTGTTGGCAAGTCGTGGAGGGATTGCTCCAAACAGAAACACACTTCTTCTGTCCGATGCAGACCTGCTGAAATCTCGAATTGGACCTGCGTATGCGTCGCACCCTGAAGAGTACGCATCCATTTTGAAACAGCTTGGGGATGCAGAAGTTGAAATCGCACTTCGCCCTGGAAGCCTCGCCTATTCGCCGACTCGTGGCGGTCCGGGCCGAATGATCCTTGACCCCGAAGCATCGCTGGGTGCAATGCGTCACGAGTTCAAACACTTCCTTGATATTCAGGATGCAGGATTTCCGGGAATTGGTCCGTATCTCACCAATCCCAAAGCGTTTGCACGCTTGGAAGTTCGTGGCTACATGGAAGAAGTCCGACTTGCACGGGAACTTGGGCAGTCAGACCTCGTACCCCAAATCGTTCAGCAAATGAGACAACGAGTGAAGGAGCTTTTAGGGAAATGAAAACAGTATCACAAGACACTATTGACAGGCTAAGAAGTGGTAATATGACCGTTGATGAGATTCGACCACACCTTCACGGCAATTCTGCGATTATTCGTTGCCAAGCAATCGAAGCAATGGCCGGGAAGATCGCAAGTAATCCAGAAATATTGCATGAAGTTGTCGATGCGATCGTTGATCCAATAAACTCGACCCGGCTAATGGGAGCAATTTCGGTCGCCCATGTTGGCCTCAAAAACCTCTTTGGGTCGTCACAAGCGGCAAAGGAAAACGCAAAGCAACTTCTGGCGAATTGGCCTGAGGCGGAGCGAGATGATCTATTGTGGTTTCTGAAGTCCGAAAGAGTGGCTATAGACTGATGCTCTAGACCTTAAATAAGCGTACGCCGCGCGGTTTTACGCAG
>JANXOO010000866.1 GCA_025353525.1 Schlesneria sp.
TTATGGAATCGTGCAACTGCTGATCGACAGTGAACCGCTCGGATCACCCGTCGATTGCTATGATGTGGATGTGATCACGACCGGTGTGTTAACATTTGGGCCGAAAAAGTTGACTGAAGGAAATCACAAGGTCGGCTTTCAGATCACAGGTGCCAATCCGAAGGCCGACAAGGGCTACATGGCAGGAGTGGACTATGTGCGAGCCGTTATTCAGGCGGCAAAATAGCAAATGCCTGGCCCGGTATCGGGCAACGAGGATCATTCTTTAATTTCACTCCCGTCTTTGGCGATTCCCGGGATGTCGATCGCCGCAATACTTCCCGTGTAGGGTGAAGTCGCTCCCGGTTGAACGGGCGAGCCTTTCCACTCGTCGACATCGTCAATTGTTAACGTCACGTCCTCGGCACCGGTCATTCGTCCTGCGGCGTAGAACCAGTTTTTTCCATCCGATTCCAACAAGAGCATGACTTCCGGGTTGGTTCCAAACGAATACAGAAAAACCGCACCGTCCGCGTTGGCATCGCTCGACGGGGTGTACCGATCAATCGGTTGCGGAAGCAACCGCAATTCGCATTTCTGATTCTTGTCGACTTCGCGACATGAAATGCGTTTGGTAATATCCCTCATCTGGATTAAACGTCGGGCCACCGTTTTTTCCGGAGCATCGCTACCCCGGATTGGTTTGAATTCAAATAAAGTACTTGACGGTGACCAGTTCATGTCGATGGACGAAATGGTAAAGGCCGTTTTTGTCAACGAGATATACTCGTAGGAAATGCAGGGTTTGCCAAACGTTTTAGGGATCAACTCAGATACGACGAATGCTTTCGGCCGTCCCTTCTCTCCCAGTTTCCAGACGGCTGCTGCAACATAACCGCGAGCCGGATCGCTGTATTTGAAAAGCGGCTTTTCGGCAAACCGGACAGGAAATCCTGATTCCTGCGATCGAACGTCGGCTGCAGTCACCTGCTGGTACATCACGTTGAATCGCTGCATTGCAAGCAATTCTCGTTTCTTCGTGAGGGCATCATCATCGTCACCGGCGAAGGCAGCATACGCTGCGAAGCAGGAAGCAATCGAAACTGTGATCGTGAACTGCCATCGCAATGTTTTCGAAATAGCCGAATTGAAGTGAGGGCCACTTGTTTTGATGATAGTACTCCTGTTGTGAGCGAATTCAGACAAAATGACCAGGAGATTGTCTGGCAAATCGTCTCGCAACACAATCGAAGTCGCCGGATTCCAAATCTGGCGCAATCGCAAAGCCATCAAAAGGAGCGGATGGCTTCGCTGCGCGTGTCTCTCACATGAAAGCACTCACGCAAGCCAGGAGTGCTGATCGCCGTTGCGATGCTGTGTTGAGTGCGGCACAGAATAGTTGTTCCGCCGTGGCTTTCGATCGTCTCGTGAAACGCTCGTAACATTGCCAGGCCCCAGTCGTCGATCTTGTGGACACTTCCCAGGTCGAGAACGACCTGGATCGGTCCGTTCGATGTGAGTTGTTCGACCAGATCGAACAACTCGTCGGAAACGAATTCGTAGTTGGGATCGACCATGGTCGAAACGGTGAAACAGACGACTGTCACGTGGCGGACCTGCTCGATGTAAAAGCTGCGTGTGCTGACGGCTGTCATTTTGAGCCTCGATTACGGGAGGAGACGAAAGTCGAACGACGCGAGGGACAGCGTATCCTCCGAATGTGAAGCAAGGAGGAAGGCTTTATGAAAAGCTGGAGAAGTTGCGTCGAAAACTGGCTGAATTCCTTTGGAATGTCGGCGACGTCTATTTTTGCGATAATTGCGCCTACGCAGATTCTTCATTCGCCACCGGTATTCGCCGTGCCGCCGCCATTTTCAGCGAGTTCCTTGAAGCGAATGGCCCGATCATGGAATCGGTTGTCCGAACGTGAGTCGGTATCCGTTCAGGTCCTCGATGGAAAATTCGCGGAGTCCACAGAGTGCTTCAAACGGGGGTTGCATGATTTTTGCACCCCGGTGTTTCAGGTCGGCGTGGAGTTCTTCGACATCCTTGACATAAATGTAGATGTCGCGTTCAAGAGAACGCCGCTTGCGGGGTGTTGCTTCCCGTTTCCGTATCTGGAAGTGGATCCAGGAATCGTTCCGTTTTTTGCAACGAATTACAACGGAAGCGGTGCTGAAGTGACACCGACAGGATAGGATAATCAACCCCATTCGAGCGCTTTGCGATTCCGGAAAACCGATTGTGAAAGCATCACTAAAATGGCAGAAGACCGAATTCAGTGGATGTCCGGCGATGAACCTGCGATGGTCAGTGCGATGACCGCTGCGCAGCGTACCTTCGCGGAGTTCGCTCGCCACGCGGAACTCGAACAAAATCGGGCTGTTCCCTGTTTCGAAAA
>JANXOO010000929.1 GCA_025353525.1 Schlesneria sp.
GGCTACGGTTGCGGATACACATACGGTTGCTACGGAACCACCGGTTGCGGATATGGAAATTACGGTTACGGCTGCTGCCAGTACACCCCCGGCTGCTATGGCGGAGTCTGCGCCACATACTTCCAGCCTTGTGTCACGACCGCATATCAGTTGAGCTACCTCCCGGTTTGCACAACGGTTCAAACCACTCAGGTTGCGGTTTGTGAGACGCCGGTCTGTACGACGCTTCCAGCACTGTCATCGGTCGTCGTCGCCAATTCACAGAACTTCGTTCCTCCGGCACCGCTCTGAGTTCCGATGATGCAGTGACGTGGAATGTCGTTCTTCCGAAAACATGAAAGTGAAGCCAGGTCTGTTGACCTGGCTTCACCTCTTTTTATTGACTGTTCTTTTTCATCAGTCCATCGGCCCACTTGATAAAATGCCCGATATTCGGGGCGTCGGTGTGACCTCCGTCGTGTTGTCGCCAGGCCAGTTCACCGTCGAGCAAGCCGTGATTCACTAGTGGCATTTTCTCGGTCTGATAGTTGTCCGACGTGCCAAGGTGTTTTGCACCCAGCAGTCGAAATGCCGGACCAGCCGCGACCGTTGCCATGAAACTTCCCTGCTGATCCAGCCACTTCGCGTCGCCCTTTGCAGGAATTCCATAGCTGATGAATGTCGGGCGTGGCGCACACAGGGCGATCAACTGGTGTGAATCGACCGGAAGGTCGTTTGCTGTCATGCTGCCGAATTTTGATGCGGCAGTTCCGTACTTCAGGAAGTTTCCCGCCATCCAGTGATACTCGCCTGATCCTGTCAGACTCTCGACGGCTTCACCAAAATTGCGACGATGCAACTTCGCACCTCCTTCTCCCGATGAACCGATCAAAACCGCAGCAAATCGCTGATCGAACGCCATTGTCACCAACGCTGCTTTTCCGTACCGCGATACTCCTTCGATACCGACTCGTTTGACATCAACGGCCGGATCCGACTCAAGTGCATCAAGACCGCGTGATGCACCCCACGCCCACGCTCGCAATGCACCCCAATCGTCGGGCTGGCGAGGCTGGCCAAGATTCGTCAGGCCAATAATTCCTCGCGTTAACCCTTGTCCATTGTCGGCCTGAATACTTTGTGGAGAGATCGTGGCAAACCCCCAGCCTGCCTCGATCAGTAATTCGGTCGATGACGGTCCAGGCGGTCTGAATCCGGGACCTCCAAAACCGAACCCGCCGAACATCATCAGGATCGGTACCGGTTGGTCCGCATCTTTTGGCGTTACCAGCGTCATCGAGATGGTGACCCCAATCGTCGGACAGCGTGAATTATCGACCTGGCCGCGCAGTTTCTTTTCAATCGCAGCGGTATTGCCGACTTTGATTTCGCGAGTTTCCGCAACCGTCCACGTGACCGGCGGAACGTTCTTCGGAATCCGCCCGTAGACCTCGCGTTCAAAGTCGTCCACAATTTCGGGCCTCCGCATCGTCCACCAGTCGCCAGGCGATTTCACCAACGCCCCGTCACGAAGCGTCAGAAGTTCCGGAATTGTCGGAAATGGATTGGCCAGTTCTTCGTCGTAGTT
>JANXOO010000991.1 GCA_025353525.1 Schlesneria sp.
CAGGGACGCAATGTTTTCCAGGCCGCCGCGTTTTTCAATGGCTTCCCGCAAATAGACCAGCATGATGATCCCGGTCTCAGTGGCCATGCCGAAGCAGGCAATAAAACCGACCCACACTGCGACGCTGAAATCCATCGGTGGGGTTGCCCATCCGTGCATAATCTTGGGGAAGAAATACATGAAGAATGCGCCCCCGGCGAGCGCTTCGGGAACCGTAAGCATCATCAATGCTGCGTCGGCAAGATCGCGATACGTCAAATACAGGATGAGAAAAATCACCAAAATCACCACTGGGAAGACGAACCTCAATGTTTGTGCCGCACGCACCTGATGTTCGAACTCACCACTCCACTCGATATGGACACCTTCGGGAAGAGTGACTTTTTCAGCAACCACGCGACGGGCTTCGTCGACGAAGCCTACGATGTCGCGACCACGTACGTTCAGTGTTACATAGTTCAGCAGTCGTCCGTTCTCGCTCTTAATCATCGCCGGACCTTCAGTGATTTTGACTTCGGCGACGGCAGAAAGAGGCACCAGCGGGCGTCCCTGGCTCGCATGGCCGGGCGACGCGGAATGGCCGTCGCTGGAGATGTCCGCCAGGGAACCCAAACTTCCTCCAGGAGAAGTTCCACTGGACGAGCGACTCATGCCACGTCCCGCCGAAGCCATCGATCCGGTCGCTGAACCGCCGGTTCCGCCACTCATCGACGGCGAAGGCGTCATGCTATTGGCACTGATGAGCAGGCGGCGGATACTTTCTTCGTCATCGCGAGCCGAGCGGACGTAGCGAATCCGTACCGGGAAACGCTCTCGTTTTTCAACAGTATAGGTCACTGCTCGCCCTGCCAGGGCAACTTCGATTTCGTTCTGGATATCTTCAACGCTGATTCCATATCGAGCGGCGGCTTCGCGGTCGATATCGATGTCGAGATACCCCTTCCCCATAATGGGCGAGGCAATCGTATCGCGAGCACCATTTAGCGGCTTCAATGCCGCTTCGATTTGTTTGCAGACACCGTCAATCGTGTCGAGATCCGGGCCGAAGACTTTGACTCCGATGTCGGTTCGCACACCGGTCGAAAGCATCTCGATCCGATTGATGATTGGTTGAGTAAAGATGTTGCTCCAGCCGGGCACCTGCAGCACGCGGCCCATCTCATCGTCAACCAGGTCGCCTTTAGGACCGGTTCGACGAGGCCACAAGAAAACCCGGTTTGAAAAGGCCATTTTCAATTCATCGCGCGCCGCAAGGAAAGGTTGTGCTGCTTCCGGATTAGCTGCGTCACCAATTTGGCTGTGAACGGAGGAATTGGCAAACGCCAACGTTTCTGCGCCGTGAGCGGCGGTGTCGAGCAATGATTGAGCTTTGGCGGTACGGGCGACTTCTTCCAGTGCGAACCACGTATACGCCTCAATACCATGATCGAACAATTCGTAGTTCGTGCGCCGAATGTGTTCGTGCCAGAGATCCGAGTATTGCTCTTTCACCTGGATGAATAGTTCGCTGATCAGCGTGCGAGGTGGCTGACCCAATGCGACTTCTACGGCGTCACGCGCATTGCCAAGCCAACCCGGCTTCAACTCCGTAGCCCGCACAGGATCGCTGACAGCCCCGATCTGCTCACCGTGTCGTACCAATTCCTGAACCAGGTTTCGGACATCCTCGAG
>JANXOO010001065.1 GCA_025353525.1 Schlesneria sp.
GCCACGGTTACGGCTGCGACATGGTTTTTCATGAGTCTCGCAAATATGGATTTGCCCGCGGGCTGGCACACGAAATTGCCGCTGCCAAAGGTATTCCCGCGAATCAGGCCTGGTTGCACATCAACGATGTTGCCGGTTTCATTGGTCCCGAAGTCTTTCGCACGCGCGAGCAATTGGTCCGTTGTTGTCTGGAAGACATCGTCATGGGGAAGTTGCACGGGCTGACGATTGGCCTGGATGTCTGTTCAACGTTGCACATGGATGTGACTCTGGACGACCTCGACTGGTGTCTTGATCAGATTGCACCCGCCAATCCGGCCTATCTGATGGCTTTGCCGACGAAAATCGACCCGATGCTCGGATATCTGACAACGGGTTATCAGGATCACGTACGGCTGCGAGAGAAATATGGCTACCGCGTCGAAGATCGAATGTGGAGCTTCTTTCAGCAACTGGGTGTGATCGATTCAAACGGCAAGCCGACAGAACATTTTGGCGACCCGAATTGGGTCTATTTGCAATATTGTCGCCGAAAGAACGATCGCCGCACCGACCTTGAAATCGTCACGGAATCGAAACGTATTATCTCTGAAATACGCAAGCGAGGTGTTTTTCTTGCCGAGGGGTTTGGTGATCGCCCTCATGAGTTGAAACCGGCGATGCGCGACGAAATTCAGTTCGTTTACGAGGACTCGAAACAATGTATTCGGAAGGAGTGGGATCCCGAATTTGTCAAACAGATTCCCCACGCCATTCGCATGTCAACGCGATCGTTGGATCGTAACGACTATATTCTGCACCCGACGACGGGCGAATTGCTATCTGACGAGACGGTACGTCAACTTCGGCAGATGCGCAAGGACAACCAGGATCGATGGAATGCAGTAATCGTAATCTCGGAAGGATTGAACGCCATGGCATTGATGGATGAAGGTAATCTGCTTCCGTTGCTCAATGAATTGAGGCCACTTCTGGTGAAATCAGGACTTCGAGTGGCGCCCGTTAACCTGGTCGTCTTCGGTGGTCGGGTGCGAGCGGGGTACCGGATTGGTGAAGAACTGTTTCAGGGGCTTTCCGATTCGAGGTCGATGATCCATTTGATCGGCGAGCGTCCCGGCACCGGCCATCATACATTTTCGGCATACGTCACGACGGCAGATGGCACCGTCTGGAGCAAGCCTGGTGAAGTGAATCATCACATTACCAAAGTGGTGTCGGGGATTTCCGCGACGGCCCTCGCTCCCGAAATGGCAGCACGCGAAATTCTTTCGGTGATGTCGCGATAAGTGATTGACGAAGATATTTCGCAAGAATACCGGCATTTTCAATTCACTTCCGTCGACACGTCACTTCACCTTTGACATCAGTTTTGGGAGGATACGAGCCGGTCGAAGCCCTGTGACTCACAGGTCACCGGCAGCGTTTGACGGATTGAACATCGAGGAAATGTATTGCCTATGAAAATCCCGGAACCTTGGCAGCGGATTGCCCTCCTCGTTGTTGCGTCAGTGTCTGCATCTGTTTGTCAGATTCATTCGTCACAGGCGGCCGGTCCCCCCGACTTCGTTCACGATGTGGTTCCCATTCTCCGTTCTCGCTGTGGCAAATGCCATTTGGGAGAGAATCACAAGGGCGGACTGTCTTTTAAAACACGTGCCGCATTTCTTGCCGGCGGTGACGGAGGCCGTGTCGTGACGCCTGGTCACAGCGGTGAAAGCAAATTGATGATGTTGGTCCTGTCCCGCGATGCCGACGAACAAATGCCACCTCAAGGTTCCAGGCTGCCAGAGAAAGAAATCAGCGTTCTGAGGGACTGGATCGATGCGGGAATCACATGGGATGAAGGCTACGTCTTTGAAAAGTCTGCGTATGAACCTCCGCTGAAACCTCGACGACCGGTATTGCCCGCCTCTGTCGATGGCCGGGAACATCCGATTGATCGTATTCTCGATGCCGATCTGGCCCGCCACAATCGGCCGAGGCCTTTGCCGATCGACGATTCGACGTTCGCTCGCCGCTCGTCACTTGATCTGACCGGGTTGCTTCCGGATGTCGAACAACTTCAGTCGTTCCTCAGCGACACGCGGATCGATCGTCGCGAACGCTGGATTGACAGATTGCTGGACAGTAACACGGAATATGCCGAACACTGGCTGACGTTCTGGAATGACTTGCTCAGGAATGATTATGGCGGAACCGGATTCATTACCAGCGGACGCAAACAAATCAGTTCCTGGCAAGTCATTCCAGAACGTCAGCCAGTGTTCGG
>JANXOO010001067.1 GCA_025353525.1 Schlesneria sp.
TGTACGGAGCGAATCGGCGAGCAAACCCGATCGTGAGCGCTTCGGGATCAAGCAACGTTGTGATCTCGGACTTCTCGGCATCAGACAGGCTCAGTCGTTCAGCCCGTCGCTGCATGCGATTTCGAGCGAACTGGATCATCCGGTTCTTGAGCGATTGATGAGTCTCCCACAATTCGCCCGGTGTGACGTTTTCGAAACCGGCCCAGACTTCGGGTTCGCCCGAACGCAGATGCCATTCCAGCGGAAGAACGCGATCGTACAACGTTCTCATTTGAGGAGCCAGCCAGCTCGATACGTGAACCCCGTTCGTGATGTGACCGATCGGAATTTCTTCTTCGCTGCGCCACGGCCACAAACCGGTCCACATACGTCGGCTGACAACGCCGTGAAGGTTCGAGACCGCGTTCGCGGTCCGGCTACACTTGAACGCCAACACGGTCATGCAAAATGACTCATTGGAGTTATTGGGGTCGACGCGTCCCAATCCGATCAGGCCACCCGTTCCGATTCCCAGTTGATCGGCGATCGGGCCGAGGTGTTCCTCGAACAGGCCCCAGTCAAATCGATCGTGACCAGCGGGGACGGGAGTATGAGTGGTAAAGCAGCAGTGCCACGCCGTCTTGAGCAACGCATCGTCGAATGTCTGGCCGTCGTTTTCCATTCGCATGCGGATAAACTCAAGAGGTGCAAAGGCCGAATGCCCCTCGTTCATGTGTACAGCGCAGGGATCGTAGCCCATTGCGGTGAGCGCTCGCGTTCCGCCAACTCCCAGGACCAGTTCCTGCCGGATTCTGATGCGCTGATCCCCTCCGTACAATCGCGCCGTCAGCTTGCGATCTTCAGGAGTATTCTGTTCGACGTTGCAATCGAGCAAATACAGTTTGATGCGACCGACATCGACCTGCCACACCTGGGCGTAGATCGGACCGTTTCTGGTTTCGACGTGAACGACGACCTGTTCACCCGTCGTCGCCTTGGCAGGCTTGATCGCGAGTCGCGTGTTTTGAACGTACGGATAGATTTCTCGCTGCCAGCCGGTTTCGTCGATCTGCTGCGAAAAATATCCTTCCTGATAGAACAGTCCGACGGCGACAAGCGGTACACCCAGATCCGAGGCACTCTTCAGATGATCGCCCGCCAGAACACCCAGGCCGCCCGAATAATTCGGCAGCGATTCGTGGATACCAAACTCGGCCGAGAAATAGGCGACGGGATTGTGGCCCAAAAGCCCGGTGTGCGTATCGCCCCAGGTCTGCGTCGAAGACATGTATTCCTGCCAGCGGCGGTAGGCATAATTCACGCGAGAATGCAGAACTGCCTCTCGACCGCGCATTTCGAGTTGATCGTTCGTGAACGCGTCCAGCAGCAAAATCGGATTGTGGTCAACCTGTCGCCAGCGGATCGGATCGAGATCGCGAAAAATGGAAACGACTTCGGGCTGCCAGCACCACCAGTAGTTGCGAGCGAGTGCGTCAAGTTTCTCGTGAAAGGAGTACTGAGTTGCCTGAGTTGATGCCATGGAGTCGCTTTCCCTGCTGAGTTTTAGTTGCCTGATCTTTGAACTGTTCGCGGCGAGGAATGAGGCACTGACTGGAATCTGCAATCGAAAGATCGCCCCTGACCCACGTTTGGAAGCGGCACGATTCTGCTGATATTGATCCACATTTATTCGCAAAGACAGTCGCCCCAGGAAATCAAAGGACGCAAATCCCAAGCCGAAAGTCTTGCTGGTGTGTCGACGCCGATCATATCAAAGCGATTCCCGAGCTTCGAGCCCTGGAACTCACAATCGCAATTTGATCGCGAATCCCGCACTTCAAAGGATCGAATGCCGTTAAATCAGGCAGTCTTGCGCGACTGCGATGACACGAATCACGGTCAACGCCGACGGGAGCGGGAATTCAACAAGGCAGGTATTCAATTCCGCCACTGAAGGAATCCGGATCGCGGGAATCCGGATCGCGTTTGGATGAGAGATGCACCCCATCGGAAACAACGATACCGTATGATCGCTTGTCATCCTGATCCTTCACCGGAAAATCGCAAAGTCTTCGCTTCAAATTAATATACGAAGATATTCTTGGCCGCTTGCGGGTTTTTCAGACCGGTTTCGCACCCGTGTGAGGAATTCCCGGAAAACTCTCCACTTCAGGGATCAAAAACGAAATGAAGCTTGCCCGATTCTCTGTCCGAATCCTCGCCACATGGCTTGTTCTTGAATTTGCCGGTCGACGATGCCTCGCCGACGACGTGACGATGATCGGTCGCGTTTCGATTTCCCCGACGGCAACCGATTTGTCGGGCCAGGCCGACGCGCAAGAGAACGGCACTCCCCAAAATCGGCTCGGTGGCCACGGTTCGGCGATTGCCTGGATGGGTGGCAAGAAGTTCGTGATGCTGCCCGATCGAGGCCCTGACGACGGTGCGACATCGTATCGCTGTCGGATTCAGATCGTAGAAATTGACGTACAACCGGGCGCAACGAACCCGCTCACATCGCGATTACTGGAAACTCACTTCCTGACGAATGCCGACGGAAAAAACTTCGTCGGACGTGCCAGCCAGTTCGACCAGGACCAGCCGGAAAAGAGTTTGCGACTCGATCCTGAAGGAATCCGTGTCACTTCGCGCGGCACGTTTCTGATCGCAGAGGAATACGGACCGGCGATCAGCGAATTTGATGCAAAAGGAAAATGGCTGCGCGATCTGCCGATCCCGTCACGATACCGGATCGTGAACCTTGCGGCCGAACCGTCTGACGAATTACCCCCCCACAATGTGTCGGGTCGGCAGAATAATCGCGGCTGGGAAGGGGTCGCGATCGGTGCTGATGGACAAAAAGCTTATGCGATCTTGCAAAACCCGCTGATTCAGGATGGGGGCCTTGATGAGAAAAACGTACGTGTCGGAACGAATGTCCGCCTGCTGGAACTCGACCTGAACGGAGGTCATTCGCGAGAATTCCTTTATGTTCTCGACGACAACTCATTCGGATGCAGCGATATCGAATGGATCGAATCCGACCGGTTTCTTGTGATCGAACGCGATGGCGCACCGGGTTCGAAGTCGAAGGCCAAACGGCTTTATGAAATCAGCTTGAACGACGCCACCGACCTGTCGGCAATCGAACGACTGCCGAAGTCGGGGGTCCCGGAAGGGGTTCGACCTGTGTCCAAAAAGCTGTATCTGGATCTGCTTGATCCGAAACAAGGAATTGCCATCGCAACCCTTCCGGAAAAAATCGAGGGGATTGCATTCGGAGCAAAGTTGGCGGACGGCTCACGTTTACTGATCGTGACGAGCGACAACGATTTCAAAGGCGATCAGCCAACAGAAATCTTCGCATTCGCCACAAGGTGATAAAACCCGTTGTCGGTTCTGATCATGCCGGGGCAATGACCTGAGCTGCGCTGACGCCACCCTGCTGACACGACCGGCTCCTGAGGAACATCAAGATTCCTTCCAGTCAAGTGCAAACCCGAGGTGCGGAGAAACTGCTTTCTTCGATCATGTAGCGATCGAGAGGAATAACAATGCGAAATCGGAATCGGGCCGCACTCGTTCTACTACAGTGTCTTCAAAAAGTTGATGCTCTGCTTGATGCTTGCGAGCGGATTCGGGGATTGGTCCTGTTCGACGTGGCAATGTTCCACGCCTGCCGCCTTCGCAGCAACGATGATCGGCTCCATGCTGATGATCCCGTTCCCGAGTTCCTGGAAGGCATCTTTCGGCAACCCGGTTTTATACGAAGGCAGGTCCTGTCCTTGCTTGAGGTCTTTCAGGTGCAGCTGCGTCACACGACCTTTTAACTTTCCGAGCATCGCTACGGGATCGATGCCGGCGGCTTTCACCCAGAATACGTCGACTTCAAATTTCATGAGGGGTGAAAACTCGTCGACAAGTACGTCATAACCGCATTTGCCGCCAGCCTTCGGCTCGAACTCGAAATTGTGGTTGTGATACGCCAGTTTAATCCCGGCGTTTTTGGCCATTTCTGCTGCCTTGTTCGCATTGGCGGCGACTTTCTTGTAGTCGTCTGGCGTCGCGCGTTCGTGGTCATGGAGATACGGAATCACCAGATGGCCGAGGCCGACTTTTTGGGCCTTCTCCAGAATCTTTGCAAAGTCCGACATCGCGGCGTCTTTGGGACTGACGACCGTCGTCCATTCGAAGTGCGACGAATTGATGGCCAGGCCAGCATTCTTTGCAGCCTCGATGATCGGATCGGCATCGGGAAATCCAAAGAGCTCGACTTGCTTGTATCCGTCGGAAGCCACCTGTTTGATCGTAGCGACGGTGTCCTTTGCCAGTTCGTTACGCAGCGTATAAAGCTGGATACCGATGTTTTTACGATAGGCATTCTCGGCGTCGAGCGCTGCCAGCAAGCGGTTCGACTGGCCCAAAGCGATTGTCGCACCGGCAACAGACGATTGCAGAAATATTCGGCGATTCATCATGGTCATTCTCTTATTTCGTATTTGGTTCAGTTTGCGTTCAGGGAGTCATGTCGGACAGTTGTTGAAATCGTTTGAACCTGCGTTTCAGTAAGCCGCGACATGGAATGGCTTACCATATCTGAATTCGCTCTGCCTTCGGTTTGAACATTTTGTCGCCCGGCTTGACGCTAAATGCGTCGTAGTATGCGTCGAGGTTTCGGACGGGACCGTTTGATCGATAGAGCGAAGGCGAGTGCGGATCGACGACCAGACGGCGCGACAGTTCGTCATCACGATATTTACGGCGCCAAATTTGAGCCCAACCCAGGAAGAATCGTTGGCTGGACGTGTATCCGTCGATGACTTGCCCCTCGTTCTTGCCGAGGGAAAGTCGGTACGCTTTGTACGCGATGGCCATCCCGCTGAGGTCCGCGATGTTCTCGCCCAGTGTCAGTTTTCCGTTCAACTTTTGGCCAGGCAGCGGCTCAAATTCTTCGAATTGAGCGACCAGCCGACTGGTCAGGGCTTCGTATGCCGTTCGATCAACGTCGGTCCACCAATTCGAGAGATTTCCCACGGCGTCATAGCGGCTTCCCTGGTCATCAAACCCGTGACTGATTTCGTGACCAATGACGGCTCCGATCCCGCCATAATTCACTGCGTCATCGACGCTGGCATCAAAGAACGGCGGTTGCAGGATTGCTGCCGGAAAGACAATCTCATTCAGGCTCGGGTTGTAATATGCATTAACAGTCTGCGGGGTCATGCCCCATTCCTTTCGGTCCACGGGAAGGTACAACCGCGCCAAACGACGATGATGTTCAAATTCTGACGCGCGACGTACGTTTCCCAAAAGATCGTCGCTTCGGATTTCCAGCTTCGAATAGTCGCGCCACTCATCCGGATAACCGATTTTCGTCGTGATGCGACCGAGCTTTTCAAGTGCTTTCAGTTTGGTGGCTGCGGTCATCCACGACAGTTCCTGAATACTGGTTTCGTAGGTCTTGAGGAGATTGCGAACCAGTTCGTCCATTCGCCGACGCGACTCGGCCGGAAAATACTTCTGGACATAAATCTGCCCGAGAGCGTCGCCGAGCACGCCGAAATCGCCCGCAGCCGCCCCGGCGGTCGCGTCGACAGCTCGTTTCCAGCGAGGCTGCTGTTGAGGAACCCCCGACACCGCCCGCTCGTGCAATTCAAAGTGTGCATCGGCAAAGTCTTTGGGCAAACAGGGGGCTGCCGCGTCCAGGACTCTAAACCGAAGATACTCTTTCCATTCCTCGACGCCGGTCTTCTCGATGATTTCTGTCAGGCTCTGAAAATAGCTCGGTGTGACAACGTTGACTTCGTCAAGTTTCGTGACACCGCAGGCCGCGAAAAATCGTGGCCACGGGAACTTTCCGGTGAGCTTGCCAAGCTCATTGGTGCGGTAAAGGTTGTAACGTTTTTCAGCGTCGCGCAATTCTGTTTTGGACCAGTGGACCTGGGCCAGACTCGTTTCCAGTTTCAAAATGTTTGTCGCTGCGGCGGCTCCACCGGGAAGTTGCGCCAAACCATACAGCTGCGCCACATAAGCGGTCAGTGCCTGACGTGCATTTTTATAGTTGTCCTTGTCGCCGAGATAATAGTCACGATCGGGTAGCGTCAGTCCGTGTTGTCCGACATTGACCAGGTACCGCGACGAGTTTTTGTCGTCGACATCAATCGAGAAACCAACGGGGCTGGCGATTCCCATCTGGGACACTCGGCCGAAATACGTCACCACGTCATCAGCGGATGCGATCGCACCAATCGCTGCCAGCTCACCTCGTAACGGATCGAGTCCCTTTTTGCGGATTAATTCCTCGTTCATGTAGCTCTGATAAAAGTCACCGATCTTGCGTCCGATGTTGTCAGCCGGTTTTCGAGCCGCTTCTTCAATGATCGCGCGGACGTTCTCGCGCGCGGTGTCGGCGAGCGCTGTGAACGAACCGTAATTGGATTTGTCGGCAGGGATTTCGGTCGCGAGCAGCCAGCGACCGTTCACGTGTCGAAACAAGTCGTCCTGGGGCCTGACACTGGTGTCGAGTCCGCCGGTATCAATTCCCGAAGGCCGAGCGTCCTCGGCAAACGTCGATCCGACAGCAGTCACGAAAACGAGCAGAAACCATACAAAGCGTTTCATGAATTCAGAATCCGAATAGAAAAACGACCCCGGCGGAGGAACTCCGCAGATCCGGACCGCTGGTTTAGTCATTCAGCTCGCAAAATGCAACGAGTTCCCGACGATGTCGTTCCGACGATCCGAGTGTTGGCGGCGGAGGTGACAACAACCTGACGCCGACAACCAAATCCCTCTCATCATGCCCTGCTGGCTCAATCGATAAAACGACCGCTCGTCGTTTTATTCACATAAACCTCCGCACGGCGGTTTTTTTCCGGGTGGGGGACGGTCGCCCAGGAGAAGACAGGCTAAAGCCCGAACTCCAACCAGGAATTCTGACTTTCGGGGAAGCTGCGTGACTTTGATCCGGTGGTTTGATATCAATCTCCTGATCGAATCTCGTCCGATTTGCGGTGGTTGCCTGCGGCGACGATTCGCGCTGTACTAAACAATCCTGGACAAGGCCGCTACGGAACTATGGAAGCTGGAATCGTCGGTTTGCCGAATGTCGGCAAAAGCACTCTGTTTAATGCCCTCACCATGTCGAAGGCAGCACAGAGCGCCAACTATCCGTTCTGTACCATCGAACCGAACGAGGGAGTCGTCAGTGTTCCCGACGATCGCTTGCGACGGATCAGTCAGTACATCGTCCCCAAAAAGCTGGTCCCCGCTGCGCTGAAGCTTGTCGATATCGCCGGTATCGTCAAAGGGGCCAGCGAAGGACAGGGGTTGGGCAACAAGTTCCTGACTCATATCCGCGAAGTGGATGCAATCCTGCAAGTCGTCCGATGCTTCGAAGACCCCGATGTCATCCACGTGTCGGGAACGGTCAATCCCGTTTCGGATATCGAAACGATCGAAATCGAATTGATGCTGGCCGATATCCAGACTCTTGAAAACTCGCTTTCCAAGGCCGAGCGAACTGCCAAGAGCGGTGACAAAGATGCGAAGATGCGAGCCGAGGTCATTCGCAAATGCCTGGCACACCTTGCGACCGATCAGCCGCTCCGGAAAATGGAATTCGACGAAAACGAATCGCAAGTCGTGTCAAGTTATGGCCTGATGACCGCCAAGCCGATTCTTTACGTCGCGAACGTCGACGAAAATGATCTGGAAGGGAAAGGGAAACTCGTCGGACAAGTACGGGAATTCGCGAAACAAGTCGGAGCGTCCGTCGTGCCCGTGTGTGCGAAACTGGAAGCCGAAATTGCGGAACTCGACGAATGCGATCGGGCGGAAATGCTGGCCGGTGCCGGGCTGGCAGAACCGTCACTCGCGGCACTGGCCAGGGAAGCGTACCGGGTACTCGGTCGACAGAGCTATTTTACGGCCGGTGAAATGGAAGTTCGCGCCTGGACAATTCCGATCGGTGCGACAGCACCCCAGGCCGCAGGGGTCATTCACACCGATTTCGAGAAAGGGTTCATCCGGGCTGAAGTTTACACGCTTCCGGATCTGGAAACCTATAAAAACGAAAAAGAGATTCGTGCGGCAGGAAAACTGCGAGTCGAAGGCAAGGCCTACGTCATGCAAGACGGCGACATCTGCCATTTCTTGTTCAATTGATGATTTTAGCCACTGATGAAACACGGATTTGCAGAATCTGTCGGTGCTGGACTGTGACGAACGAGGCCGCAAGGCGATCAATGAAAGCAGTTGCCCGACTCTTTTTCGTGTTTTCGTGATTCAATTCGTATGAATTCCGACAGGGTCAGAATCCGCTCCCAACGCATTTCCCAGGACCGATTGAGATTCCGCGGTCAAACGGGGTGATTCACCAGAAACCGGTTAATCAACGGAATCAGTTCGTCCGCGGCATCTTCCAGGACGTAATGGCCGCAATCAGGAAACCGGTGCAATTCTGCGTTCGGAAATCGTGACTGCCATTCCCGAAGAAAATGTTCGTCAAAAACAAAATCCCGATCTCCCCAACCGATCAGCATCGGGATTGATTTGAGCAGTTCCAGCCGACTTGCCACCGTTGAAACGAGGTCGAACCCCCGATCGCCCGGCTTCAGTGGAATATCCTGCACGAACCGATGCACGGCGATTCGGTGCGACCACGAATCGTAAGGCGCACAATATGACCTGGCGACATCCGGTGGCATCGGGCGACGAGTCACGCACAACCGCACGGCACCGCGACTGAACGCGTTGAAACCTCGCACCAGGAACGCACCGAACGGGCCGCGAGCGAGCTTCAGTTGCCACGGCACAGGTTTGGATTGTGGAAGATGAAACGCTGCGGTGTTCAAAACCACCAGTCGCCGAATCCGATCCGGATGAGCTGTGGCATACGCCATTCCGATCATGCCGCCCCAATCGTGAACGACGAGCGTCAGATTTTGGTTTGCACCGCAGCGATCAAGCCACGCTTCAAGATCAGCAACCCGTCGCGCCAGGGAGTATTCATAGCGATCACCAGGAGGTTTGTCTGAAAGACCGCAACCGATGTGGTCGGGAACCAGGCAGCGATACCGATCTTTTAATGCGCGTACGAGGTTTCGGTAGTAATAGGACCAGTTGGGATTTCCGTGCAGCATGACGACCGGGTCGCCCTGGCCTTCGTCAAGGTAATGTAATCGATGTCCATCAATCTCGGCAAAGTTTGAAGCGAATTCATACCCCGGAAACCCCACGTTGCCACCCGTCCATCGACCCTCCATGCGCCCGAATCTTGAGGATACATGGAATGGTTGACCATCTGTCAGACATTGCCCTGACGTCAGGACGCTCGGGACTGTCGATCGGAAAGTGGCTGGGGGCGGGATCGAACCGCCGACACCAGGATTTTCAGTCCTGTGCTCTACCGACTGAGCTACCCAGCCATCCGAAAAACTCCTGAATTGCGAGTTTTCGGAGGGACGAGAATCATACCCGCTCGCGACAGATTCGCAACTGTTCGGGCCTTCCCGCAAAAGCGTGTGACCGGAAGAGTGGTCGACGAGCGACTTATCCGCCTGGTTTCGTTAGAATCAGGCGAATTGCAGTGGTGCCGCGACGGCGGACTCAGGTTTTATTCTGCTCGCGGTCCAAATTGAGGTATCGTTTGAAGGTCCGTTTCCGCGTTCGGTGCCGATACAGCGTTTGAAACGCACTTTCCAGCATTTGCCGGAGTTTTTAGTGGCATCAAGTCACACCGCGCGAAGTATAATTCATACTTCGCGGGCCCATCAGCGGATCATAATTCGATGGAATCAAAGTGGATCTGGCCGTTTGAGCTGCTCGACAAACTCGGCGAAGGGGGAATGGGTGTCGTCTATCGCGCCCGGTACGTCGGCAATAATCGGCAGGTCGCTGTCAAACTGATTCCAAACGAAATCACCGCCGATCCCACGACACTCGCCCGGTTTGAACGGGAACTGGATGTCCTCAAGCAATTAAAACATCCGAATATCGTCCATTGCTTCGGCGGAAGTTGCGAGAGCAAGCAACGGTTCTATGCCATGGAGTATGTACCGGGGGGGACGCTTTCCGAATACCTGATTGACAAAGGGCCGCTGACCTGGGACAAGGCCATCGATTTTGCAATCCAGATGTGCGAGGCCCTGAAATACGCTCATGCACAGGGTGTCATTCATCGGGACATCAAGCCCGGAAACTTCCTGATGGCGAAGTCAGGGCAACTGAAGCTCAGCGATTTCGGACTGGCATCCATCGTGTCGGAGGGCCGCCTGACGGCCGCTGGACGGACCGTCGGTACGATTCTTTATATGGCTCCTGAGCAGATTCGCGGACGAGTGGTCACGCATGCCGCCGACTTGTACGGGCTGGGTTGTGTCATTTTTGAAATGCTCACGGGTAAGCCTCCCTATTCCGGCAGCAATGCCGCAGAAGTGATGCAGCGACATTTGAAAGATCCGATTCCTCACGTCGTCCGACAGATTCCGCAGTGTCCTCTGGAACTGGACGAACTGATCTGCGATCTGCTCGCCAAAGATGCAGAAAAACGCTCGTTCACGGCGGGTGATGTTGCCAATCGACTGAACGGGATCCTGTTGCCAAGTCGCCGGGCTCAGTCTGCTGATACGAATTTATTCGCGTCAGTTTCGCCGAAAATGATCACGACCGTTCCTGTCAAATCGATTGGAAAGTCCGGTACCGAACCCAATTTTCGAGTGGCATCAACGGCAAATGCCAGGTCGGCGATTGTTCCCTGGACCGTGGCAGCGGTTTTGCTGCTCGTGTGTTTGAGGCTGTGGTACGGCTGGACCCAGACGGCCTCGCAACTGGTAAAAGCTGAACAACTGTGGTGCATCCAGCTGGAATCCGGTCAGCCAGAGAACCGGATGATTGCTGCTCGCAGCTTGTCGAAGTTTGTTTCGCTCCAACCATCGACGATTGGCAAGCTGAAAGACGCTGCGAACAGTCCCATTGCGGACCTTCGGCTGGCAGCGATCCAGACATTAAAAACTCACGCTGCAGAAGCGAGGTCGCTCAGCGCCGAACTGATTCGAATCCAGAAAACAGACGAAAGTTCGCTCGTTCGAACGGAAGCCGGATTGGCAATTGCTGAAATCCGGAAATCGTCGAATGCCACGTCGCCGGCCGTTATCACATACTGGACGATTGTACTGATTGTAGTGGCAAGCACATGTATTGGCGGCTCGAGGATCTGGAACACCTCACGGTTGCTTTAGAAAATACAGATGCCGCGACCCAGGCATTTCGAGGGAATTGCGCTGAATCAGCCCATAAAACAAAAATATCAGGATAAATTCAGGTCGGCAGCACAAGGTTGTTGACCGGCGGCTTTTGGTGGGCAACAATGGTGGTTGTGAAGGATTCGTGAATCCCTGACAAAGCCCGCACATTATGACGACACTATCGGCGGTCGAAACATTCTGGGCGCAACTTGCTGAAAGCGGATTATTGCCCGCTCGTCAGGTGAAATCCGTCGCACGGGAGCTCGCCCAGGAAGGCGTCAATTCCGATGCCGTTGCAGCAAAGCAACTGGTCCGTCGCGGTCTTCTGACCCGGTATCAGGCCGAGCGCCTGCTGGAGGGCCGCTCGCGCGGGTTTTTCTTCGATGAATACAAGCTGCTCGATCTGTTGGGGATCGGCGGTATGGGCTGGGTCTACAGGGCCGAAAATACGGGTACCGGCGGAATCGTGGCCCTCAAAGTGCTTCTCGATCAGCTCAAGAATGATCGTGGAATGCTCGCCCGGTTTGAACAGGAAGCCCGTGCGGGGCTTCGGTTCAACCACGAAAATATCGTCCGGACATTCGCGTGCGGTTCAGCTGGCGGACTTCCCTACGTCATCATGGAATACGTAGAAGGACCGAGTCTGCTTGAATTGCTGAAAACACGTGAGCGTTGCCGACTGCCTTGGGAGCAAGCGTGTGAGATTGCCCGGCAGGCCGCCCTGGGTTTGCATCACTTGCACCAGGCGGGCTTCGTCCACCGCGATGTCAAACCGCAAAATCTGTTGATTGATCGTGCGGGGCACGTCAAATTACTCGACTTCGGCCTCTCGATGTTGCGAGATGGCGAAGACGGCGACGAGTTTTCGATGGCAATGATTTTCGGCCACGAATGCGTTGGCACCGCCGCATTTACGGCTCCCGAGCAGTCGGTCGACAGTCTGACAGCAGATGCGCGGTCAGATGTGTACAGTCTGGGGTGCACGCTGTATGCCTCGCTGGTGGGCGATACTCCGTTTCCGTATCCGAGTTCGAACGATGTCCTTAAGGCGCATCAATCGCAGGTGCCTCGAAACGTCTGTGACATTGTTCCGACGATTCCGCGTGCGGTCGGTGACGTCGTCGCAAAAATGCTTGCAAAGCGACCTGCTGATCGCTTTGCCTCGGCCGCTTATGTCGCTGCAGAATTATCTGTGTGGTCAAAGTCGATGTCGGTCGAATTCGATTTCACCCGAATTCTGGCTGAACGCAACAAGAGTGCCCAGGAGAAACTTGCCGAGTTCCACAAACGGCAGCGAACGACTTCGGGTGCCGCGAGTTCGACGGCCAGACCCGCTTCGCAAAGTTCTGTCGCGAGCGTTTCTTCGGGTCAATTACTTGTGGCAGGAACCGGAAATCATTCCTCTTCGTCATCTTCGATCGCCCGACGCAGCTCGTTTGCGTTCGAGCATCCTCCCGCGATTCTGGTCCGACACCCGATCGACACCGGCGCGCCCGAAGTGGCCGGTTCGACGAATGTTACCGATTCGACGATGGTCCTTGTTCCGCTAGGCGGCGGGGCCAACATTCGCCTTCTCAAGAACCGGTTTGTTCTTGGGCGTGGAGTCGACTGCGATTTGCAAATTCAGGATGCCTCTGTATCGACGCGACACTGCGAAATACGCTATGACGGATATTACTGGACGATCGTTGATCTCAGAAGTCGTAACGGGATCCGCGTGAACGGGGAATTAGTACAAAAGCAACGGCTCAGGCCGGGTGACACAATTGTCGTCGGATCGTCGTTGCGTCTCCGATTCGGAGATATGCACGGGGACATCCACGAAAAATCATCGCGCCGGTTTCTGTACAGCCTGATCGGACTGATCGCCGTATCACTGATCGCAACCGTCCTGGTGATTCTCTTCTGGTGAGTTCAGATTTCCATCGGAATGCGAAATCTCGTAATCGGTCATGCAGTTCCTGAAGATGTCATTCGTACGATTTATGACGACGATTGAGTCACCGGGTGTTATGCATCAGACTCGACTGACATCGGAAATTCTTTCGCTCGAAGCAGGATCACCGCGAATCCTGTCAGACACAGTATGAGTACAATCAACGCCGTCACATGGTGCCATGGTGGCTCAGTTCCAAACTGCGCCATGACCATCCATTGCTGTTCGTTCGTCAAAAGCGAAAGGTCGCACCATTCCACCGTCAGCGAGCGCAACCGGAACTGGACCGTGAATTTGTTGATCACCGCGGGGATAAAACTGATCAGAAGTTCAAAGATCAATGTATACGCGACCGCCAGAACCATCGCGCGGCGCGGCATCACGACGCCGAGAACCAGATAAATGGCGGCATACGCCGGGGCTGACAACAGAACCAGCCGAGTCATCGCCCACCAGATTCGCCATGTGTCGCCGGTTGCCGCGAGAGGGACTGCAATGGTCAGGCCGATCAGTGCCGGAGGGATCACCCACGTCACCGCCGCCAGATATTTGCCTAGCAACACGGCCGTTCCACCGTTCGGACGGACGGCCAGATAGACCCAGCTCCTGCGCTCCAGTTCTGAGGAAATTGCCGGGGAACTCCAGAGCAACGTTCCCAGCATTGTGACCAACATCGGGATCAGACCGAACAACATCACGATGCAAATCGTCCGCCAGATCTCGCCGTCACCTCGTGCTTCTGCGTTCACCGTCCATCGCACCAGCCCGATGATGAAGACGGGAAACGCCGCAAGTCCAATGGACCAGGTCATCCTCGGCCAGGTGAATGCCCGCTTCCATTCGAAAACAAAAACCGCACCAACGTTACCGATCACAGTTCACCTCGATGCATCTTCATCAGGGAATTGAACAGGGCCTGCAACGATTCGTCGGCAGACCGCATTTCGACGACCCTCAAACCCCACAGCGACAGCCAACCTGGCAGTTTTTCGTAAAGCGTTAAAGGATGTTGTGTTGCCACTGTCAAAGTGTCACCCGCGATCGAGACTGACTCCGCAGCGCGTTCACCCATCAGTCGCATCGCCAGTGCGTGAGGATCAGAACACCGCAGGGCGATTTCATTCGGCAGCCCGACCATCATCGCATGAACGTCCTCTGCAGTCCCCGACGCCAGTAGCCGCCCGCCACAAATCAACAGGAACGACTGCGTAATCGATTCGATCTCGTGCAGCAAATGGCTGGCAAAAATCAGACTCTTGCCGATTCCGATCCAGTCGCGCAAGACCTCGGTCAATTCGTGTCGTCCGATCGGATCGAGTCCGTTGAACGGTTCGTCGAGGATCAAAAGATCAGGATTGTGAGCGATCGCCTGCGCGATCTTGGTTCTCTGTCGCATCCCGCGCGAGTAACTCGCGATCGGACGCCGCATCGACGATGTCATGCCGACCAGTTCCAAAGCCTTCGATGCTGCGAGATCTGCGTCGCGCACTGACATCCCGTGCAACCGCTGCAGGAAGCAGACCCAGTCGTATCCCGAGACCTCCGAATACATTCCTTCGCCGCCGGGACAGTACCCCATCCGGCGAAAGAGGCTCGCATTGTTGCGGGGCGACATCCCCAGGACTTTAACCGTTCCAAGGGTCGGCCTCAGTTGCCCGGTGATCAAATTGAGAAGCGTCGATTTTCCGGAACCGTTGGGGCCCAATAATCCGTACGCACCCGTACCCAGAGTCAAAGTGAAATCGTTGACTCCAATCACTTTTCCGTACAGTTTGGTAACATTTTTCAGTTCAATCATTGGATCATCTCGCGACTTCCAGCCCGTAGAAAACGCCTTCAAGCCCGCATCGGTGCCGAAATGCGACGGAACGTGATCGCGAGTGCCACGATCGTGATCGCAAGCAATATCGCGATAGAAAACCTTGCTTCGTTGAAACCGGAAAATCCAAACACCCAGCTTTGAACCCGTCCCAAGGTGTGATAGAGCGACAAATGAGTCCACACCGACTGATGAACCTGGATCGCTCCATCGCGTTGAAACCTCGCTCCTGCATTCATCGCTTCAGCCGAAGACAAGGCTCCGTACGTAAACCAGCCGAGAATCCAGATGGCAAACCACGAGAAACCGGCGTACCGACTCTCCTGAGTCATCGAGGACAAACAAAGCGCCAATGCCGATGTTGGCAGAATCAGCACGATCGATGCGGCAATGATCCGGAGTGGCAAATCCCATGTCGCAACGACGACGTTCAAATTCGGCGAAAGAAATACTCCCATCACGTAGAGCACCAACGCTGGACCAACAGAGATCAATCCGAGGAACGCCCACAGAGTTCCGAGCTTGCCCAGCAGATACTCTGTCCGCGTGAGTGGTCGTGAAAAATACAACAAAAATGCCCGGGACCGAATATCCTGCGAGATCAGTGGCGGAGCCACCAACCCCACAATCAGCACCAGAAAAACTGCTTGCGGATAACGAAAAAAAGTTTGGAGCAGCCACGCCCAGACGGCATGTCGTCCGCTGGAAAAATCGTTATTGGCAAATGCCGTCGTAACGGCTTCGAACACGGGTGAGGGAGAATTGCGGCGAAAAAAAGGAGAACGCAGCGCTGGTGTCACGAACATTTTCCACTCGGACGATTGGGCCGCCTGTTCCCAAAGATAGAACCCGATTCCAAACCACATTGCGGGAAGGCACGAAAAGAAGACCATCCGCTTCAGCCAATTGCTCTTCCAGGCCCGGCTGATTCCCACGGCAGAAATTACAGACCAGCGGTTCCAGCTCGGGGCGCGCAAACCCGACCAGCCACGGTACCCGGATTCGTAAACGCCACTTTCACCCGCAGGCGTATACGCGGTCTTTTCGGCCGTTTCATCGGTCGCGGTTTTAGTCATGATTCTGTCCCATTCGGACCGCGTTGACGAAGATTTCTTCGAGCGAATTTCGGGATGGCGTCATCGACCGGATTCCGACACCACTTTCGGTGGCCGCCTGCCACACCACCCCGGTTAAATCGGCGGGGACTCCTTTTAGCACGACCGTCTCGGGTGACACGGGATCGAATTCGATTCCGCGCTGGCGAATCCGATCAAGGAATGCCCCCGATGATCCAAGCAAGCGGACTTCAAGCGACGGAACGATGGGACGACTGAGTTCCGACAGTTTACTGGCCACCTGGATTCGACCTGCCGCAAGGATCACGACTGAATCGCTGATTGACTGAACGTCAGGCAAAATGTGCGTGCAAAGGAGAACGGCCTTACCGTGATCGCGGGCCAGCGACCGAATGCGATTCAGCATGATCTGCCGCTCTTCAGGGTCCAGCCCCGATGTCGGTTCGTCCAGAATCAGCACTGGGGGTTCATGCACAATGGCCTGAGCGAACCGCAGTTTCTGGCGCATTCCGGTCGAATAGGTTTCAACCGTGCGATAGCGTTCCTGCCCCAATCCGCAAAAGTCGAGAATCTCGTGCGACCGGCGTAGCCCTTCCGTCGCAGGGAAATTCGAAAGCTGAGCGACGAACTGAACGCTTTCGACGCCCGTCATTCCGTGCAGATAACAATCGTCTTCGGGCATGTAACCGACGTTCGCCCGAATTTCGCGAGACTGCCGGCCGATTTCAAAGTCGAGTAACCGCCCATGTCCCTCGGTCATTTTGACGAGACCCAGCAACAACTTGATCAAGGTTGATTTGCCAGCACCATTAGGACCCAGCAGGCCCGTAATTCCGGATTCGATTTGAAGAGTGATGCGATCCAATGCCCGATACTGGCCGTAGTATTTCGTGATCTCAACAAGGTCAATCAGCAAGGTCATAAGTGACGCGATCACCAGTCGGATGTCCAATGGTATTCACTTTGTCGAAACGACAAGGTCGCCCGAAGCGTTAGCGAGGGAGTCCAGGCGAGTGAAAGCAGGGGAAACTCCCTCGCTAACGCTTCGGGTTACCTAAAGTGATTGCCACTGTTCGGATGTCTGCGGGCATTTAAAACGAACGGCGCTGCATCGTGACGGTTGCGGCGATCGAATGCAATCGTCGACACCTGTCGAACGGGCGCAATTTACGGACACAACGGCTACGGTGCGTACACCCGGCACCACAGCTCCAGCATCAGCAGCGAGTGGATTCGGCCCGAGTGGTTCTTGCCCGCCTGGTGCTCGGACAGAAGTCGTACGATCGCCGATCGTTGAAAGTAACGCGGCAAGGCGACCGATTCATCCAGCAGGCAGGATTCAATCCATGATCGCAGTTCTTCCCGGAACCAGCGATCGATGGGCATCGAAAACCCCTTCTTGCGACGCGTAATGATTTCATCAGGAAGAAATCGACTGGCGATTTTCCGTAGTGCAATCTTGGTGTTGCTTGTTGTTGCCTTCAAATGCAGTGGCAGCTTGCCAGCGATTTCCGCCAGTTGGTGATCGAGCAATGGTGCTCGCGATTCGAGGCCATAGGCCATCGTTGCGTAGTCGCTTTTCAAGAGCAGTCGGTCGGCCAGGCCCGTCCCCTGATCCAGATTCAGTGCAGCATTCAGTGTGTCGTGTTCGGTGTCATCCGGACGGTTCGCCCCGATCAGCGAATCTAAACGACTGCCGATTTCGTCTGCCAATTCCGGGCGATACAGTGCGAATCGCTCCCACCCTTCCCAGCTCTGGCGCTGATATTCGCTGCGAGCTGAGGGAGATATCGCCATCGCCAGACGTGCCTTCATTTTTCGCAGACCAAACGGATCGGGACGGCAGGCCGCCAGTTCCTGGACGGGAAACACGCGAGACCCGAGTCGCGACAGCCAGCGCCATCGACCAGGAATACCGACCATTCGCTTGTACTTGCGATATCCGGCAAAGAGCTCGTCGCCACCATCGCCCGTCAGGACGACTTTCACAAATTCTGACGCTGCATGACTGAGTGCCATCAGCGGAAGTACCGCCATGTCGGCGAGCGGCTGATCAAACAAGGTCGCCGCGTGCGTCAGAACCTGTTTCATGTCGCCTGGCTCAAACGGGAATTCGCGGTGCTTTGTACCAATTGCTTCCGATACGGCCCGTGCAAACGGGGCTTCGTCATGTTCCGTACCGGGGAACGAAATGGAAAATGTTTGAAGTGGCTCGGGATTGAATCGCGAAGCGAGGGCGGTGATGAGACTCGAATCAATTCCACCGCTAAGAAAGACGCCAACCGGAACGTCGGCCACCATGTGACTTTGAACCGCGTCGATCAGACCGGCCTCGACTCGCTCCAGATGTTCCGAATCACTGGTCGCAATTTCGGGTGCGAACGTCGGCTTCCAATAGCGATGGATCCGAAAGGACGAGCTGCTGCTTGCTCGCTGCCTCCCTGAACCGTCGCTCGCGCCGTTCGTTCCGGGCCCCACGCGTTCAACAGATGCTGGCGGCGATATCTGTCGTGGCAACGTCAATTCAAACCAGCATCCTGCAGGGAGTTTTTTCAGGCCGACAAACAGCGTGCGCGGTTGCGGGACAAACTGGTGAAACAGAAATTGATCAAGTCCGGTCGGGTCCAGTGTCCGCTCGATCTCGGGAAGCGCCAGAAGCCCTTTGATTTCCGACGCAAACGCAAACCGGTTCAGTGCTTCAAAGTAAAAGAGCGGCTTCTGTCCGAATCGATCGCGCGCCCCGAAAACAATTCCCTGTTGGCGATCGTAAAGTACAAATGCAAACATCCCTCTCAAATGGTCCACCATCTGCGGACCCGATTCTTCCCACAGGTGCGTCAGAACTTCGCAATCGCTTCCCGTCCGAAACCGGTGTCCTTTGCGGACGAGCTGCTCGCTCAGTTCGCGGTAGTTGTAGATCTCGCCGTTACAGACGACGGCAATCGAGCGATCTTCGTTAAACAGCGGCTGATGCCCGCCCGCAAGATCGATAATCGATAGTCGTGCATGACCTAAACCGACAGGGCCATCCTGATGGACAGTTTGCTCATCGGGTCCCCGATGCTTCAGCGCCGCAACCATTCGTTCGACCGGTTCACGATCAACGACGGAATCATCCAGAGTGATATAACCGGCAATGCCACACATAAAAAACCACCGGTAACTTCAAAACAGAATCGACACTCGAAATCGGAATTACTGAATCGGCCCTTGACCGTCCGGCTTCTTCGGCGTCCCTGGCTCGTCCGGCGCTTCACGGGGAATGAACTTGTACGAATCAATATATTCCATGGTCATTAACTGACGTTCATTCTTGGACAATCTGGGAAACGGAATGCTCTCGTGACCGATCAGAACGTATCGCTGCTGCATCTCATCAAGCCAGCTCGCCAGTTTTGGCTCGTCAAGTTTGTACCGGGAGTCGCGGTAAAGTACACAGCGCAATGGTCGCGTTGCCGAGACATGATCGAAGTCCGCAGGACGCAGCTTCGAACGGCTGATTTCAATCGCCCGATTGCAAAGGTAGTGGGCCGACCAGCTCAGTTGCCGGTGTTGTTCAGGAATAAAGTCGAGCTTCAGATCACTCTTGATACAAGCGACTTCCTCTGCAAAGTGCGTCCCGTACCAGAACGCTTTTGCGAACGCACGGGCTCGTTCGTCTGAACGTGTTTTATAGGGGCTTGCCAGATCGCGTGTCATCGAACCGCATCCGATCAACATCAGCAGACCGCAAACCCATGCGACACTCCGTCGAACTGCGAATCCCCGGCCAGTCAACCATTCAACAATCTGTACCATTCCGGCAGCCGTCACACAGCAGATCATCGGAGCCAGATATTGCGAAAATTTGACGTGTCCGCCGTAGGGATATTTTTGTAATGCCGCGGCCAGCAAGTGCAAGCTGGCGGGGGCAAGTAGCAGCCCCAGCCACGCGAATCGTCGCAGTGAAAATAGCCGCCATAATCCGGCGACGGACACGATGAACGTTGCCGAACTGGCCCAATTGGGTCCCCCCAGCGGGTACGCCAGAAAATCACTGGCATGAGTCTTCACCATCCACAACGGCACGCGCCACGGCTGTTGGATCGGTGGAAAATTCTCTTTCCAGTACTGTTCCATAAAGTCGCCTTCGGCCGTTCCCTGGACTCGACTGACCAGCGTCATCCAGATGGCGAAACTAATGATCAGCGTGACATTCCACACGATCCACGAACGCCACTCGCGCACCGTTCCTCCGTCGCGCCACAAGACAGACCCGACGACGAGACTGAAGCCGCCTGCCGCAAATACGGCGGGCAAAGACGCTCCCAACCCGAGTGGCATCAGCGCAGCAAGAGCGATCAGAATCCGCCAATCACGTCGCTGATACCATTCAACGACGAGCGTCAGACACACGAGGGAAATCAACGTGTCCGTGCCGTACGGCTTCGCTTCGGCCGCATAGCGAATACCGGGGTACGAGACGGCAAAGATCGCAATGGCAAACAGCAACCCGGTACCAGACAGCAGCTTCGCAGCAACTCGATGAAACAGAAACAGACTGGCGATTGAACAGACAAACGGAAATAACCGCAACGCATATTCCGAGAACCCGAAGATCCGGACCGAGGCACGTTCGATCCACAGGAATAGCACAGGCGCCATTTGGTGGTAATCGAGCGGCTGCAATAACTCAGCCCACGTGCGTTCGATGAAATTGACGCACAGAAAGCTCTCGTCATCCCACAAAGGGAAGCAAAGGTAATACCGGACGGCTCGCGCCAGAACTCCGATGAACACAAACGCGGTGATCCACCGGCTCAGAGACCATGCGCAAAGCGGTTGAGTCGCGTCGATTTCGCCAGCCGTACCGCCGATGCAGGGCGATCCGGCCCGGGAATCTGACGAACCGTCGCCGGCCAACCATTTCCAGATGGCGGTCGCATACAGCAGGTATCCCATCGGCGCGTCCCTTTCGCCGTGTGCACAGTCAGAACGCAATCCGTCGGCCTAAGACCGATCGCTGATTTGAATGGCCACTGATTTAAGTGGCCACTGATTTGAGTGACCACTGATTTGAGTGACCACTGTTCCGCTCGCAGAGCCGAACCAGGCGTTCATCGGATGCACGTTTCCGCGGATCACGCGGGAACACTGTCAAAGTCAATCATCGAGGTATAGTCGAAGAAGCGAATCGGGACAACCGGTATCAAAACGTCACGTGATAAAACGGTGTCGCAACAAGCCGTCGCCGCGAAGCCACGAGACTCAGGCACTCTTCCGACGAATGATCGGCGCTTCGAGAAACTGACGGTATTCATTCAGTTCCGGATCGGTGTCGTCCGGCTCGGCGTACCAGATATGCAACAACGTATTGCGCACACGATTCATGGGAGGAATCGTGCTGCGTCCGTGCCAGCTCTTCAGCCCGAAGTCGTTAAGGACCGAAAAGGCATAGGCGTGATTCGGCAAAAAGGGCATCGTTCTGGAAATCGAAAAACCACGCGGCTCACGCAGAAAATGGAGCGGATTGAGACTGCGAGTATAGAATTCGGTCCCGACATCTTCGAGCGAGTCATCGCCGGGAAATGCGAACTGCATCGTCACGATTTTTTCGCGAGTATCAGGGTGCGGAGCGATCCGGTATCCCTCGGTCTCGCTATACAACTGCCCTCGAGGGAACGCCGGAATGCGCTGTAGTTCTTCCCGGTCGGTACCAAAGCGTCGACACAGACCGGTCGACAGCTTTGAAAAGATTGCATTGCGAAACCCGGTTGACGAAATCGCCGCTCGGACTGTCGACCACAAAACGTGATCCTTGTGCGGCAGAGTTTCCAGAGAACTTTCGCAAAGTGTCATGCGCTGTCTGGTACTGCCACCGTATTCGTTCGAATGGTGCTTCGGGTTGGCTTTGACAAAGCCGTCGGAAGGGGGATAGGCATCGAGCAACTTCTGAAAAATATCATCGGGAAAAATTCCCTTGAGAAGTATATGCGGAAAGGGCTGTTCTTCCGGAACCGTTGACCCGATGACATCCAGGCAGTGTTCCATAACGTATTCGTAGAGTGATCGATCCAGAACCATTTGCACTCTCCATGTTGTGCATTGTAACAATTACGTCATTTGGGAAATCTGTAACGATTATCCCGCTTCGGCCAATTGGTATCGAGTCCAGGGCTGTTCGTTCTGTAGTCCAAAGTATTTTTGATTCCCCGTCAATCGGGAAAATCGCCCGTTGGTCACGCGACGACTTGCCAACATCACCGATTGCACACACCGGCAGGGGTTGACCGGCAGATGTTGCCGGTTGCAATGTCGCAAGGGATGGCGCGTCAGTTTGAATCAGAGTGAAAGCCGCTGACTCGGGCTACGGTCAGCAGACAGACCATAAACTGAATGGCGAGGAATGCCAGCAGTTGCCGTTCTCGATTTTTGAGATTCAAGGTTTTGTTAGCCATTTCGTCAAATCCGATACTTGCCAACCAGATCAGCCACGGCAAAAATACCACCCACAACCGGGCAGCCTCACTGGAATTCTTTCCGCTCAGCCACAGCAGTCCCCAAACGAAAACAATTGTCGCCGCAACAGTGACAATGTTGCGGCGATTGCCCGGATCGCCTGACAGGTTCCAGGCAAGTGTTTTCCAACTCGTGATGAGCGCAACAATCGCGATTGGCCAACCTGCCGCCACGGAAAGCTCGATCGGGTTTGCAAGCAGCCACTTCCACAGAGTGCGAGGAAATTTTTGATAGAAACCGGCATGGTTGTGGTAATTGAACCACCAGACGGTGCACAGATTGCATTCCGCAAAATGCCACATCATCCACGTCGGGACAGCAAATCCGAGGCTCGCTGCCATCACGCAAAGCCATCGGCGGATATCAAATTCCCGCCGCGAGGACATTGGCAGTCCGCATGTCGCCTGCTGAGCGGAAGCTGTCGACATGCGATTGCAGATCAACTCGAACCCCCCCGATCCGATCGTGAGGAGCGCGGCGGCGAGCAGTACGGGCAAAAATGCCAGGCTGCAGACAAGCCCCAGCCAGGTCACGATCCCCGTCAAAAGACCCGCAACGAGCGAGCGGCGGTTCCACGCCGTCATCCACAACCACAATATCGTCACTCCGATTAACGGAAAGAATGTGTCCGACTTGGGGATAAAGATTGCCACGGCGGGCAATGCAGGCCACAACGACGCCCCGATCCACGCTATTTCGGCCGGGCAAGTTTGACGCAGCAGACCATATAAAGGAATGACCGTCAAAGACGCCGAGCACATCACGATCAACGTTGCCAGCCAAATGACTCGCCGATCAAGTGGCAGAACCTGTCTCGGGTTCGGTCGTCGCCGGGCATTGCCAGCGATCACATCAAATGCCTCGCGAACCGAAGGGGGTTGTGTCTGATCAAGGGCTGCCGACAACAACGGTGATGATTCGCAAACGGCAATCATCGCCTGAAACGCCAGAAAAAGACCTGGCGGATGAGTCCCCGTGTGCAATACGTCTCCCTGTTTCATCAGGCTTTCGTACCCGGCCAGCAACCGTGCCGCGTCGGGTTCTTCGTAACGAGCTTTGGTGAAATAGCCCGATGAACTGGCGTAGTACAACACGAATGGAGCTTTTCCAAGCCGGTTCCTTGCCGGAGAAATCTCCTGAACAATCCACAGCCAACTGAAACTGACGGCAACCAGACAGGCAAGCCACGCTGCCGTTTCAAGGCGCTGCAACGGTCTTCCCGAAAACGTGCTGAGACGGATCCAACCCTGGCGAACGAAACAAATCATCAGGATCGCGGCGACCGTCCCACCGCAGACGTTCCATGCAAAATCGGGCTCGATGCGAGCCCGATCCCATGTCCATTCGCCGGGAATCCCCAGCGGCAATGAAGTCCACCAGAGCACAGCGACAGAAATCACCGACCCAAAGGTGATCGACAGCCAGTATTTCACGAAGCGGACACCTGAAGAATCTTTCCTGACAAAGGGCGATCACGCCGGGGGCAAATTGCCGGATCGAGAACGAACATCGTCGACAAAAATGCCGGAAAATGGAAGTCGAAAACGGGTTGCGCTACCAACCAACTCCACCACTCGCGGTCACCTGCCAAGAAAGTACCAACTCCAATTGAAAACGCAATTCGATCGAGTTGCCTGGAAGCGAAGATTTTTCACCGCCAAGGACGCAAAGAAAACGAAGACCAGGTTCGCTGCATTCTTTCCCCTTTGCGTCTTGGCGCCTTGGTGTTAAAAAATCTTTCTATATCTCGATTCGAGTTTCGTCAACCGCTGCGAATCGTCTGCCGTCCAGTGAAGTGATGTCATTTTTCCGTCTTTGCGTCCTTCGTCGCCATCAATTCCGCGAGGATCTGTTTGAAATCGTCCCGCTCGCGCAATAAGTTAAAGTCCGTGCTCGTCAACCCGATTGCAATGAGCCCCGCCCCTTTGATTTCGTAAAAAGTTGAGTGCCGATGCGACTTGGATACAACACAAACGGAACGGCAGGACACCGATGGGACCAGGCAATCGAATTGATGGCCGAAATCGGCTATCGAACCGTTGCGATTACAGTCGATCACGGCTGCCTCGATCCTTTCTCGTCAGAATTGCCAAATGACCTGAAGCGAATGAGCCGACTTCTTGATCGATTGAAAATGTCTTCGGTCATCGAAACCGGCGCGAGATTTCTGCTCGATCATCGTCAGAAACACGAACCGACGCTGGTCAGTCATTCGGCAGAATCGCGGGATGTCCGCATCGATTTTCTTAAACGATGCGTCTCGATTGCAAGGGAACTCGATTCCGAAGCCGTTTCGTTCTGGAGCGGAATTGTGCGAGACGATGCGTCCCGCCCTGATACGCTACGGCGCCTGGCCGACGGGTGTCGTCAAGTCGTGGACTTTGCCGAACCGCTCGGTGTCCACCTCGCCTTCGAGCCCGAACCGGGGATGTTCGTGCAGACGTTCGACGACTACCGCGACCTGCTGTCGCTTGTTGATGGTCCCGGATTCGGCCTGACCGTCGAC
>JANXOO010001105.1 GCA_025353525.1 Schlesneria sp.
GAACTTCGTCGGCAGTGACGTCACTACTGCGTGAGCACGTTTTTTCGCACCAGCACCTTACCTGGCCGCCAGAGGCATTGTTTTTCGTCAATGAATCTTCGTGATCTCGAATTGTTCTGTGAAGTAGCGCACGTGGGAAGCTTTTCCAAGGCAGCGAAGGCTCACGGAATGTCACAGCCTGCGGCAAGCGAAATCGTGAAGGGCCTGGAAGAACAACTAGGCTGCGAATTGCTCAATCGTTCCATTCGGCCACTTCAACTGACCGCCGAAGGAAAGATTTATTATGACGGCTGCCACGAGCTTCTCGAAGGTTACCGTCGTCTTGAAGATCGCATCCTTCAGCGCCGTGATAAAGTCGTCGGCCCTGTACGGGTCGCGTCGATTTATTCGGTCGGACTGCTGCAGATGGATTGCTATGTCAAAGAGTTCGAGCGACTCTATCCTGATGCGGCCCTCGATTTGAAGTACCTGCACCCGAAAGACGTTCTGGATGGCGTGTTGAACGAAGAGGTCGATGTGGGCCTGATGTCGTTTGCACCGCGTCGAGCCGACCTGGTCTGTGAGACCTGGCAGGACCAAAAAATCGTTGCGGTCGTGGCACCTCAGCATCGGCTGGCAACCCGATCTGCGATTCGCGTTGCGGAACTCGACGGTGAATCACTGGTCGGTTTTACGTGCGAATTGCGGATGCGGCAGGAAACGGATCGATGGCTGAAGCAGGCAAAAGTCTCGGTGAATGTCCTGCATACCTTCGACAATATTGAAAATATAAAACGGGCCGTTGAGGTTGGATCGGGGCTCAGTTTGCTTCCCGTACCGACCGTGCGCCGCGAAATTGACATCGGGTCGCTGGTGGCGATCGAAATCGAAGATGTCGACTGGGTCCGTCGACTCGATATTGTCTATCGCCGGACCAAACCGTTTACCACGGCGATCAGTCGATTTCTCGAGTTACTGAATCAGAACCCGGAGACCTTTACGCAACCGGGTGACTCGAAACCGTCAGAATCCCCGGCGGCAACAAATTCAACCGGAAAAAAGACGAAAAAACGCGAACCGCGTTCGCAATCGCTTC
The DNA here is from genome assembly GCA_025353525.1 of Schlesneria sp. Taxonomy (GTDB): domain Bacteria; phylum Planctomycetota; class Planctomycetia; order Planctomycetales; family Planctomycetaceae; genus Schlesneria. Next base: position 1,076 of record JANXOO010001105.1, read on the forward strand.
CTCGTTAAAAGGATTCAGAAAGCCGGGAGGATCGGCTGGAAGCCCGTCCCTGGTTTTCTGCATGCATCTGCTTTCGGCAGGCGGGAAGCAGACTTAACGGAACGAATGACCAGGAGCCCAGCGGCGGCAAATACAAGACAATTGACTCGACCCGACAACTGACACCACAAGCTTACGCAACACGTTCAAGATCACTGCAAGAACAGACCTATGACCGAACCTTTTTTCACACGACATCCCGAGCTGTTTTTTTCTGATGGCACACCGAAACCACAGGGGTTGTACGACCCGGCCTACGAGCACGATTCGTGCGGCGTCGGCTTCGTCGCAAATATCAAAGGGATCAAATCACGGCAAATCGTTGACGATGCCCTGCGAATGCTCAAACACATGGCCCACCGTGGCGCGTGCGGATGTGAAACCAATACGGGTGACGGAGCGGGTCTTCTGACCACTGTCCCGCACGACTTTATGACCAAGGTCGCTCAACGCGACATGAAGATCAAACTGCCAGCACCGGGAACATACGGTGTTGGACTGGTCTTTCTGCCGACCGATCCGGAACAGCGAGAAATTTGCCGGGAAACCGTGGAACGACTGATTACCGAGCAGGGTCAATCGCTGCTGGGCTGGCGTACGGTGCCGCACGATCCCGAAGGAGCCGATATCGGTCCATCGGCCCGTGCTGCGATGCCGGCGTTCGAACAATTGTTCGTTGCCGCAAAGCCGGGAATCGACCAGGGAAGTTTCGAACGGCAATTGTTTGTCATTCGCAAACGGGCCAGCCACGCGATTCGCGAGGGCTCGCTGCCGCAGGCACTGAAATTTTACATTTGTTCCCTGTCGTCAAAAGTTCTGATTTACAAGGGAATGCTCACGTCCGAGCAGGTGCTGCCATTTTTCAATGATCTGCAGGATCCGGACTATCAATCGCACCTGGCAATGGTTCACAGCCGTTTTTCCACGAACACGTTCCCGAGTTGGGATCGGGCTCATCCCCAGCGGTACATCGCCCACAACGGCGAGATTAACACCGTTCGGGGGAACGGAAACTGGATGTTTGCCCGGCAAGGGATGATGCAAAGCGAACTGTTTGGTGACGATCTGCCAAAGCTGTTCCCGTTGATCGAGCCGCACTGTTCTGATTCCGGCAATTACGACAACGCACTTGAAATGCTGGTCATGTCGGGTCGCAGCTTGCCCGAAGCAGTGATGATGATGGTTCCTGAGGCATGGCAGAATCATGACTCGATGCCGGAGGATAAACGCGCGTTCTACGAATACCATTCGGCACTTCAGGAACCATGGGACGGTCCCGCGTCGATTTCGTTCACGGACGGAGACGTGATCGGGGCGACTCTTGACCGAAACGGCCTGCGACCAAGTCGCTATTACGTGACCCACGACGATCGTGTCATTATGGCGAGCGAAGTCGGGGTTCTCGACATCGAACCGGCCAATGTGAAAATCAAGGGACGACTTCAGCCGGGCAAAATGTTCCTTGTCGACTTCAAGCAGGGGCGACTGATCCCCGACGAAGAGTTGAAGAAGGATTTTGCGAACCGTCGCCCGTATAACGAGTGGCTGCGTCGTCAGCGATTGCTGCTGAACGAACTTCCTGCGGCAGAACCGCCCGAACGGATGATCGGCGACGAATTGTTGCAGCACATGCAGTCGTTCGGCTACACGACCGAGACGCTGCAATTCATGCTGGTCCCGATGATCACGACCAGGAAAGATCCGATCGGATCGATGGGCGACGATACGGCCCTCGCCTGCATGAGCGATCAGCCGCGACTGGCGTACGACTACTTCAAGCAACTGTTCGCTCAGGTCACCAATCCGGCGATCGACAGTACGCGTGAAGAAGTCATCATGTCGCTGGAATGCTACATCGGTCCGGAAGGAAACCTGCTCGATACGACAGAACGTCAATGTCACCGCCTGGCAGTGCCGCACCCGATTCTCACAAACGAAGAATTGGCATCGATCAAGCATTTGAACTACCGCGACTGGAAAACGAAGACGATCGATATTACGTATCCGAAATCACAAGGTCCCGCCGGATTGAAGTGGGCTCTGGATCGTATCTGCGGCGAAGCCCGCCAGGCGATCGCCGACGGATTCAGCCTGGTCATCCTGTCGGATCGGCTGGCCAGTGCCCATCGTCTGCCGGTCAGTGCACTGTTAGCCACAGGTGCCGTTCATCACTTTCTGGTCTACAACGAAGAACGAACCCGTCTGGGTATCGTCATTGAAACGGGCGAAGCTCGCGAGGTTCACCACTTCTGCCTGCTGACAGGGTACGGTGCCGACGCCGTCAATCCGTACATGGCATTTGAAGCGCTCTGGCAACTTCAGGATGACGGAGAACTTGCAGGAGACTGGACGCACGAACAGATTACCGCCGCCTACCGCAAGGCGACGAAGCAGGGCATTCTCAAAGTGATGGCCAAGATGGGAATTTCAACCCTGGCCAGCTACAAGGGGGCGCAGATCTTCGAAGCAGTCGGGATCAGCGACGAAGTGATGAACAAGTGCTTCCGGGGCACGTCCAGCCGAATCAGCGGCGTCGGTTTCGAGATTCTCGGCGAAGAAGCATTTCGCCGTCATGAGCTGGGATACCCGACGCGCGACAGCAACAAGTTGCCCGTTTTGCCGAATTTCGGACTGTTCTCGTGGCGTTCGTCGGGGGAAAAGCACGCATGGAATCCGCATAACATTGCCAATATCCAGAAAGCAGCACGGCAAGGCGACAAATCGGCCTACAAAGAATTTGCGAAGATGGTGAACGAGCAAACGACGCGCGAATGTCATTTGCGCGGAATGTTGAAGTTCAAATCAGGCCTGACGCCTGTTCCCGTCGAAGAAGTCGATTCGGTCGAATCGATTTTAAAGCGGTTTTGCACGGGTGCGATGAGCTACGGATCGATTTCCGCTGAGGCTCATGAAACTCTGGCCATCGCCATGAACCGGATCGGTGGCAAAAGCAACACCGGCGAAGGGGGCGAAGACTACAAACGATTCCAGCGGTTGGCCAACGGCGACTCCAAACGATCGGCCATCAAACAGGTCGCCTCGGGACGCTTTGGTGTGACGAGCTGGTATCTGACCAACGCAGACGAATTGCAAATCAAGATCTCGCAGGGAGCCAAGCCGGGTGAAGGGGGCGAACTTCCCGGGCACAAAGTCGACAAGATCATCGCGGCGACACGCCATTCGACGCCCGGTGTCGGACTGATCAGTCCGCCTCCGCACCATGATATCTATTCGATCGAAGACCTGTCGCAATTGATCTTCGATCTGAAGAATGCCAATCCGTCGGCTCGGGTGAGCGTCAAGCTTGTCTCGGAAGTTGGCGTGGGTACCGTAGCTGCCGGGGTGGCCAAAGGTCATGCCGACAAGATTTTGATATCAGGAGATTCCGGAGGAACCGGAGCATCGCCACTGACCAGCATCAAGCATGCCGGCATGCCGTGGGAACTGGGAATCGCAGAAACGCATCAGACGCTTGTTCTGAACGATTTGCGCAGTCGAGTGCGTCTGGAAACGGATGGTCAACTCAAAACAGGTCGCGATGTCGTGATCGCCTGCCTGCTTGGTGCCGAAGAGTTCGGTTTTGCGACCGCACCACTGATTACGCTCGGCTGCATCATGATGCGCAAGTGTCATTTGAATACTTGCCCTGTCGGAATCGCGACGCAGGACCCGGAACTTCGAAAGATGTTCACGGGACAGCCCGAACACGTCATCAACTATCTGTTTATGGTGGCGGAAGAGGCTCGCGAAATCATGGCGTCGCTGGGTTTCCGATCGATCAACGAAATGGTCGGTCACACGGAAGTCCTCGAATATGACAGTTCGATCAATCACTGGAAGCTGAAGCACCTCAATCTGTCGAAGATTCTGAAGCCGGCAACAAAACCTCATCCGGGAGTCGAGACGTATTGCAAGATTCCTCAGCAACACGGAATCGAATATCAGCTCGACAATGAACTGATCCGCGAATCGCGTGACGCACTCGATCACAAAAAATCTGTTCGACTCAATATCGAAGTCCAGAACATCGACCGGGCACTCGGGACGATCCTCAGCCATGAAGTCTCTAAAAAATGGGGCGAACACGGGTTGCCGGACGATACGATTCACATTCGTTGCAAAGGCTCGGCCGGACAGACGCTGGGGGGCTGGCTCGCGTCGGGCATCACGCTCGAAGTCGAAGGGGACGCAAACGATTTCGTGGGCAAGGGACTGTGTGGTGGCCGGATTATCGTCTATCCACCGAAATCGTCGACGTTCGCGCCAGAAGATAATATCGTGATCGGTAACGTCGCGTTGTACGGAGCGACCGAGGGTGAAGCGTTCTTCCGCGGTCGAGCTGCTGAACGCTTCTGCGTGCGGAATTCCGGTGCGAATTGTGTCGTCGAAGGGGTCGGCGATCACGGACTTGAATATATGACGGGTGGCCGGGCAGTAATCCTTGGCGCGACCGGACGCAACTTCGCCGCCGGGATGTCGGGGGGAATCGCGTACGTCTACGACAGCGGCAATCGGTTACTTGGAAACTGCAATCTGGAAATGGTGGCCCTGGAAAAGGTCGATGCTCCAGCCGACATTTCGGAGCTGAAGGAACTGATCGCAAAGCACTACAAATACACCGGTTCAACGGTGGCAGATTCGATCTTGAAAAACTGGGGCGATGAACTGCCCCGTTTCGTCAAGGTCATGCCGATCGATTACAAACGGGCGCTGGCCGAACAACAAAAAGAAGAGAAGAAGGAACCGTCAGTAAAGTCATAGAACCTCGGACGCATCGTTGTTTGCCAACGGACAATTGTTCTGCTCGCGACGCAGAACGAGGATCATCGGTGACGGTTTTTTACGGGTCGTACGGGAAGAATGTAACGTCACGACGTTCTGAATGAGCATTTATTTCGCATCAGCATGATTCCTCGCCGCGAGAGGGATTACGACATCGATTTCACAACTTTGGTATTCACATGGGCAAGCCGACAGGTTTTAAAGAATTTCAGCGTCAGACTCCGAACGAGCAGGATCCGCGATTGCGAATCCTCAACTGGAACGAGTTTCACGAGCACATGCCGGAGAAAGAACTGCGCACACAGGGAGCGCGGTGTATGGATTGCGGTGTTCCTTTCTGCCATACCGGGACATTGATGGCCGGAATGGCCGCAGGATGCCCGGTCAACAATCTCATCCCGGAATGGAACGATCTCGCCTATCGCGGCCACTGGCGCGAAGCACTTGATCGGCTGCACAAAACGAATAATTTCCCCGAGTTTACCGGACGTGTCTGCCCGGCACCGTGCGAAGGCTCGTGTGTCCTGGGGATCACCAACCCTGCCGTGACGATCAAGAATATCGAATGCTCGATCATCGATCACGGATTCGCGCAAGGTTGGGTTCAACCGAGTCCTCCGCAAACGCGGACGGGAAAGCGGGTTGCCATTGTCGGTTCGGGGCCAGCGGGATTGGCCGCTGCTGCTCAGCTTAACAGTGTCGGCCATACCGTCACCGTTTTCGAGCGAGCCGACCGGATTGGCGGGTTGCTGATGTACGGCATTCCGAACATGAAGCTGGACAAGCGCGAGGTCGTCGAACGGCGCATCAGGCTCATGGAGCAGGAAGGCGTCAAGTTCATCTGCAATGCAAGCGTTGGCGACAACGTGGAGGCGCAGCTGCTGCTGCGCGACTACGACGCGGTGGTGATCTGCACCGGTGCCACGCAGCCGCGCGACCTG
>JANXOO010001140.1 GCA_025353525.1 Schlesneria sp.
CTTCCGATCAGTCATTGGGAAGCGGGTGGGTTTCAAAATGCCTTAACAGTGCGACGAGCAACGGATTGATTGTGAATCGCTGTACCTCGTGCGGAGGATGCCAGCGTTTCCACTCGTGTCCCGCATGCTCTGTGACTGCGATCGGATGGTTTCGCGAGACCCAACCCAGAAAAATCACGAGCTTCTTCTCGACCCGTTCGTTACCGAATCTGGGTTCCACTGGAAAATAAGTCTCTTCGTAGCGAAATTCCGGGTCAAGCTTCACTTCGTCGATCGGAATTCCGGTTTCTTCCCACATTTCACGGAGCGCCGTTTCGAGTTCCGTTTCGCCCTCTTCCATATGGCCTTTCGGAAGGTCGTAGCGGTGCGAGTGCTTCATCAGCAGAAAAGATAGCTCCGGCATGCGTCGAAAGACGATGACGCCGCACGATTTGACCTGGCGCATGGGATTCATCCTTGCAGAACAACTCCTGTCATGATCGGATATACTACGCGAGGCTCATAGAGGCACATTTGTCTGTAACCTGTTTCCGCCGGAACGCTCGTCGCCAAAAGATGTTCCGGCGTTCTCCGCAGAAAACTGCTTTTGGAACAACTCGCATTCCAAGCCATAAGTGGCACACGACACGTGATCTTAGAAGTCCTTTACACCAGTTGCAATCCGGTTGACAACATTCCATGCCGACACCGACGCGACATCTCGTTTTTCACGGAGCCCAATCGCACGGGATGCTGGCATGCCACCTGATCGCCGTCGGTTTGGCCGCAATTCTGATTGTTGTCCTGTCACGTTACGAACGTCGGCTCGTTTCCAGAAGCCTGGGTCGCGGATTACTTTGCCTGAGGTTGAGTGTCCTCGCCGTCATCCTGATGACGCTGCTTCAACCGACACTCAGTTGGACGTTCGAAAAAACTCATTCGGGCCGAATCCTTGTCGGTATCGATCTGTCCGACAGCATGGCGACCGCCGATCATCACGCGAGTCGAAGCGAGAAATTGCGCGTTGCCAGGGGACTCGAACTCATCGGTAATGCTGCATACGAAGAACGGCTGGATCGGTGGCAGAAGGCATTCGATGCTGATCAACAACCCGAATGGGTTGATCCTGGCGAGACCGATGACGAAGCGCGCCGTGCGTCACTCGAAAAATCGCGGAAAGAACATCTCCAGGCAATTTTCGGAGAACTCGACAAGCTGTCACGAAAGGAAATTGCACGCAGGTTGCTTATCGCAACCAAAATGCCATTACTCGATCAACTGGAAAAAATCGCACGTGTGGAGTTGTTTGCGTTTGCAGGGAAAGGCGAATCATTCGAGCGAAACCTGCTGTCACAGGCCGTTTCCGAGCCGTCTACAAGTCTCGACACCGATGCTTCAAACCTTTCCACCGGAATACAACACCGTGCCGCTGGCCACGACGAGGTGCTGGGGATCATTTTGCTGTCCGACGGACGGGACAATTCAGGACACAACGTTGCGGCAACCGCCGCGTCATTAAAAGCAGTCCATTCGCCCGTCTATCCCGTTCTGATCGGTTCGACGTATCGCCCAAAAGATTTGTCGATCATGCTGATCGAGCACCCTCAATCGGTCTACAAAGGCGACCATCCACAGCTCAAAGTGACACTCCACACGGTTGGTTTTGAAGGAAAGAAAATCAATGTCGAACTGGTTTCCGAAGATCAGCCCGATGCTGAACCGATTTGCCAGACGATCACCTGTACGGAGTCTGCGGTCTCCGTTGAATTCAATCTCGACGCGAAGGAAGTCGGTCGCAAGTCGTTTGCCGTCCGGATTCCGGTCCAGGAAGGTGAAACCAGCGAAGACAACAACAGTCGGTCATTCGCGTTCAGAGTCATCGACGATCGCGCCAAGGTCTTGCTGATCGACGGAGAATCCCGGTGGGAATTCCGGTATCTCGACGCAGCACTCGGTCGGGACGAACGAGTCGACTTGAAACGGGTCCTTTTCGAGCAACCGCAACTGGGGTTGTTGCCCGAGCCCTTTATTCCGAATCGTTTAATACTTCCCCCGGATCGATCGGACCTCGCCAGCTCGCCGTTCGGTGAAATCGATCTGGTCATTGTCGGGGATGTTTCTCCCGATCAATTCACCGATCATGCATGGCAAATGCTGCTGAAATTCGTATCGGAAGGAGGGACACTCGTCCTGTCTGCGGGAAAGCGTCATATGCCTTTGCAACATCGTTCGGCGGCACTCGATCAATTATTGCCGATCACGAAATTGACGCCCGTCAACCTTGCGGACACATCGCAAGAAGCGTCCCCGCGTCTGCGAGGACTTCCGTTGCAGTTGAACGCTGACGGCGAGCAGCAATCGATGCTGCAGTTTGCTCCCGATCTGGCACAAAATGTTGCCGTCTGGCGCGGCTTGCCCGGTCAGATGTGGGCCATGCTGGGCGAAGCGAAACCGGGCGCCACCGTTTGGGCCACGACGCTCGTACCCGCAGGACGAGTCGAAGGAGTCGTCAACGATCGGAAATACGGTGTCATGATCCATCAGTACGTCGGTTCAGGGCAGGTCGTCTGGCTGGGAATCGACGCCACCTGGCGATGGCGATACAGGGTTGGCGACAAATACCACCACCGTTTTTGGGCTCAACTGGCCCGGTGGGGGGCGAGAAACAAGACGTCCGCCGGAACAGACTTCGTTCGCTTTGGAGCGGATCAGGCCGAGTTGGAAGTTGGACGTCCAGCGACGATTCGGGCTCGATGGACTTCAGAGTACCTTGCGAAGTTTCCGAAAATGAAGGCGCACGCCGAGTTCTTTCGAAAAAGCGACGGGGCCGATCACCCATTCACGACAATTGATCTGACGCCTGTTGCAGGCCAGCCATTGCAGTACGAAGGTCGGGTTCTTTCGCTACCGGCTGGCGAATACCAGGCGCGACTGTCGGCCGAACAAGCCACCCTGGGCGAAAAGCCGATCGAGACAACGATCTTCGTCCACGACCGCCCGAGCATCGAGTTGAGCGACCTGAGTGCGAATCGGGATTTAATGACGCAAATTGCCGACGCCAGCGGAGGTCGATTGTTTCTACCGGACGAAGTCCGCGACCTTCCCGGCATGTTCCGGAAAGTCGATGAAACAACCGTGCATTATGATGAGATTGCCCTGTGGGATCGCTGGCCCTGGGTGGCGGTTTTATTTGCACTGATGATGATCGAATGGGTCCTGAGAAAACTGAATGGACTACCGTGAACCAATTTCAAAACCGGAATCCGCGCAACAACGTTCTGTTGATGTCTGCCACCATTCGCCAAATTCGTAAGTGAACAGGCACAGCCCGATCGGAAGTGCATGATCATAACAACGTCATCACAAGACCTGACCATTCCGAAGAATAATGGCAATGAGTGTTCACTTGTTTTCAACCACTTTTCATTTTTTTATTCTGGTTCAATTGCAATTGACATGACCGTCACCGGGTGTAAGGCTCAAGAAACCAATTGCCGGGTGGCATGCGTGCTGGCTCCACCGGCGGCAAATCTTCTCCCGTAAGATCCTTCACGGCCCACCTCAGCGCGACTCCCAGTCGAATTGGCAACTGATATGAAACGACAATCCCTTTCAATTCTGACGCCGTGTCTACGGCCTTCATGCGAGCCAGCGTTACCGCACACTTCTCCTTGACCGAATCGAGTTCCGGATCAACGTCGGAAAAATCTCTGATCCGATTAACGAGTGCGTCTTCAAACTCGGCATCTCGCTTTCCTTCCTTGATGAGACCGAGCGACGAGATTGCCGCGCAACGCGAACTTTCCCCCATGAGCGGATCTTTGGGAATGTATCGCACGAGTAGCGATTCCGCATCGTCCGCCTTCAGAACTCCGAGTGCTTCACAGAGGTGGGCGACCTGCGCGTCAAGCGATGGTTCGCTCACTTGCTTGCGGCGGTCTGTTTGGCGACGAGCCTTATCAATAATTGCCGGAATGCTTTCCGGTGTGGCGATTTTGCGGAGTGCCCATGCGGCCGAGATGCCAACTTCTGCACGGGGTGATTCCAGCAATTCGGCGAGACGGCTGGCCGCAGGTTGGTGCTGTAGTGCTCCGATGATCAACGCGGCTTGTTCCTGTCCTTGCCAAGACTCTTGCGACAGCACATCCATGGCACTGGTGCGGATGGCTCCAACGAGCGACGACTGATTCGAAAGGCCGTAAAATCCGTCGCAGATTTCTTTCCTCACACCGGGATGTGGATCGGCCAGCAAACGTGCAAGCGTTTCGATCCGCTCTGCAGCGGGATTCTGCAAGTATGCTGATGCGCCGGCTCGACGAATATGCGGATCGTTGTGGTTCATCGCCGATTCAGCCAACGGCAAGACCAGTGACGAATCGATTTCCAATAACCGATGTAACGCAGATGCCGCAACGACTGATTCCTGATGGATTGCCAGCTCCGTCAAGAGTTTTCGGGCCGCTTCACTATCATGCCGCCCTAGCAATCGGCAGGCGCAAATTGGATTGATTGATTGCCGTTTCGTTTTGCTATGAGCCAGTTGTGCGGCATCGGGTTCGAGCCCGAACGCAGCGCATCGTCCTGCTGCCGCCGCAGCTTCCAGGCGGAGGTCGATGCCGCGGGTTTCATCATGTACGATCGCCAGCAGCGTCGATGTGACCGACGATTCGCGTACTTCTCCCAAACCACGCAGTGCCAGAATCAAATCCCGGGGTCGAACCTCGGGATTGCTGAGACGATCTATCCAGACCCCAATCGCCGGTGGGAAACTCCACTTCGCCAATGTCGGTTCGATGAGTTGACGCAAGTCTGCTCCGTATGTTTGCGAGACTTCGAACATTTTGTCACTCGATTCGCGCGACTCCAGCAAAATCAAGGCACGCGCTGCGGCAAAGCGAGTCGCAGGATGAGTTTTCTCCGCGACCAAAAGCGTTTGCAACCGCGGAACGGCTTCCGTCAAATCCGGCACACCGTACTCATGTCCGCGCGCGATGGTTTCTGCGGCCAGTCGTTGCATGTCGGCTTCCGGGCGTCCCAGAGCTGCCAGCCACAATGACTTCAACGCCGGGCTGAAGTCCTTCACCGGATCGGGGATCTTGAGGGCCGGTTCAGAATCCATCAGGAAATCCGGCCGGATTTCGGCCCGGCACAGTGTTCCAACTCCGCTTGAAACAACGAGCATGACAAGTACGAGCAATCGATTTGTCCACGGAGTTAAACACATGCGTTCAATCTTTCTCTGAGCCGTCCGTGGTTTTCGCCCAGACGATTAATCTCACCGATTCAATTTTCCAATAATCGACCGTGGTGCCCACTTTCGGGGTGGTGGCGTTACTGACCGCGGCTTTGTCGGGATCACCTGCCTTGATGCCCAGCGCCAATTCTCCCTCATCGCTGAGGTTCAATACAAAGGCGTCTGTGATCTCCACCTGTACCGTTCCGACGGAATTGACCACTTCCTGCAGACGAACGGCGGCGTCATTCCGGATTCCCATGATTTCGATATGGCTGATCGCTCCGGATACTTTGATTTCGATCAGGGCTTTTGTCGCTTTTGCCGGCAGCAGCGAGCGAGGAATTTGAAAACCAAGCCAGGTCGTGCATGAACTGGACCGCTCTTGCCATATTCCCAAACTATCGTCCCAGCACCCCGCAAGCAAACTCCCGTCGGGAGGCCGGCGAGTGCCATACGTGATCAACGGAGACGGAATCACCATTTCGGTCCCCGAGGGTGGCCGCGTGATCTCGACGGGCAGAACCAGCAACGTTTGTCCCTGTCGAACCAAACCTTCGCCAAACGCGAATCCCTGCGGCCCTTCTTTCAGCCAAACCAGAAGCTGCGGACGTTGCAGCATGTTCTTCCAGCTCTTGCTGCCAAATAACTTTTCGAGAATGCGGCGTCGACGCTCCTGTTCGGCCCCCAGGAAGTTGGCAGAAAGGTACTGATCTGCGGCAAGGGTATCCTCAACTCCTCCCGACCAGGTTCCGTCGGCTGACATCTTGACGCCGATCCGTCCGAACTGTGTGGCAAGCGTGACATCTGCGCCAGTGCCAGTACTCCCGTCGAATCGCCCGGAGAGTCCCTGTGCATTCAATGTAGTACGGGCCTCGTAGCGTCGGGAATTCGCATTCGATGTGGATTCGGAATAGAGGTGCAATCCGCTCGGCTGCGATAGCCCTTCCCAGTGAAACGACTGCAGATCGGTCGTGATCATCCGTCTCGTTACGTCGTCCATACCTTTCATATCGATTCCGATGACGCCTCCGTGGCGAGTTTGAATCGGGTCCCGTGAGGATTCAGAACGATAGACGGCAACGGCTCCCTGGCTGCGCACATCATCGGTTCCGCTGATCACCTGTGACAGTTGAACGGTCGATTCCGTGGGGGGGACTCCTTGCCGATTCGATTGACCAAGTCCCAGGAACACGAGGCTGACAAATGTTGCCAACAGCGATCCGCTCCAGCCGAAGTGCTCAAGACGTTGCAGCCACCACAAGAGGCCACCCATCAAGAGCAACATCGCCAGAAATCCGCACATCGTGCCAGCGATCAGCGTCCAGCTCGGAATCTTGTACGAGATGTATTCGCGGGCCAGCGATTCAACATCTGCCGTCATAAGAAGAGGTGACTCGCGCTTGGCCAGAACCTGAGTTGAGAGTTCTCGCATCGGTGTACGCGGAATGTACTTCGCCTTCAGCAGCGGATCGTCAGCCGAAAACACGTCGGGAGGAGCCGGCTTGATCCAGGCTCGCGGACCCACCGTGGTAATGAAAAGGCGTCCCTCGCCGCAATGCATGGTCAGCGCGGCTGGCCAACCCTCGACGGTGTTCCACACTTTCATACCCGTGACCACCAGTCGCGACACGTCGACTGGTTCATCAAAGGTCAAGGTTTCGCCAGCTTCCCCGTCGGGGCTTCTCAAGTTCGGTGCGCCATCGATTCGGACCGATGTTAACCCGACACGATCAGCCACATGTCCATGAAAATCGTCGCCCAATAATCGTTCCAGCAATTCCGGATTCACTCGATCCAGCATCACCCATAAACTTCCTCCACTATGTAGCCAGCGGCGCACCGCGGCCAACGCGGCGTAGTCGTTCGTCAGCCGGTCGTCGGCAACAACGAGATGGTCGAGATACCGCAGGCTGTTCTCGTCCGTCGGCAGAAAATCGTCAGCCAGGATTATGACTTTATTGTTCAGTCGTTGAATGACCCGACAGCCGATGACGAGATCCATCACATCCTGCGGCACTTCAGCGGCCTCACGGCCGCGGAAAACGATTCCTGTGATTCGCGACTGCCGTGTCAGCATTAACGTGCGATCATGCCGCAGCTGTTGCGATTCGGTTCTCAACAGCACTTCGGCTTCCGGAGTTCGTTCGATCACGAGCGAACTGACGTTCATCGATGTGGTTTTGTCCTGAGCCACGTGAGGCATCATCGCCGGGTGCGACAAGGTCAAACGTGAATGCGGTGGTAACCATACCTGTCGACCGTACTGCAGGTTCGAGTCAGTCTCGAAATAGGAAGC
>JANXOO010001175.1 GCA_025353525.1 Schlesneria sp.
CGTGGTATTCTTGAAACGATCGGTTCGCGATCGGGTCAAACTCGAATTCGGCATTGAGCAGAAGAGGCTTGAACTCCGTTCAGAAAAAGCGTTGCGTGACAGCGAATCCCGATTTCGGACATTTATCGATCACGCGAGTGACGCCATCTTCGTCCACGGACCTGGCAGTGTTATTGTCGATGTCAATCAACGCGCATGTGAAAGTCTGGGCTATTCCAGAAGCGAGCTGATTGGAAAGCGTCCGCAATTCTTTGATTCGTCGGTGACCGAAGCAAAACTCGTCGAATTTGCAAAGAAAAAGAGTTTAGGGCAGCAGGTTTGCTTTGATTCGCTTCATCGCCGACGTGACGGATTCGAATTTCCTGTCGAAGTTCGCATCAATCCGTTTGAAACGGGTGGGGAACGAATGTCGCTCGCCATCGCTCGCGATATTACAGAGCGAAAGAGAGCAGAAAAGGAGTTGAATCTGATTTTCGATTCAGTCCCGGCACTGGTATTTTACAAAGACACCGAACATCGATATATCCGTGTGAATCAGGAACTGGCTCGGATGTTGGGTATTCCTCGAAACAAGATCGAAGGAGAATCCGATGATGACATAGGATCACGATATGCCACTGATTACTACAAGGATGACAACGAGATCATTGCGAGCGGTCAGCCGAAACGCGGAATCATCGAACCGGTCGAGACACCGACTGGCACCCGGTGGCTGCGGACCGACAAGATTCCCTCATTTGATGCATCAGGGAAGGTTGACGGAGTCATCGGGTTTTCGATTGATATCACAGAACAGTTGAACGCCGAACGAATCATCGAGGCTCATAATCGCGTGTTGGAAAGAATCGCGACCGGTTCGCCTCTTGTACAGGTTTTGGATCAGATGATCGAACTGATCGAAAGTCAGATTCCGGATTCTTTGGGCTCCATCCTGTTGTACGATTGGCAGCAGAATCGGCTACGTTTTGGATCTGGCCGAAGTCTTCCGGATAAGTTTTCAAGAGAATTCATTGATGTCGCGGTTGGCCCCTGCGCCGGATCATGTGGAACGGCTGTATTTCGTCGCGAACCGGTGCTTGTGAGCGATATCGAGTCCGATCCATTGTGGGTCAATTACCGGGAACTCGCACTGTCGCACGGACTTCGGTCCTGCTGGTCTGTGCCTGTCTTCGGCGGCAGTCAAAGCGATGTAGCCGTTACGAATTCTCGCGTGTTGGCGACGTTCGCCATTTACAAACGCGAAGTCTGGACACCGGATTCGTCGGCCGAACGAATCCTGGAGACGGCGGCGCGACTGGTTGGAGTCGCGCTCGAGCGCGAAGAGAATCTGAAATCACTCCGCGAGAGCGAAAAGCGATTCCGCGATCTTGTCGAATTGGCTCCCGACGGTTTCGCGATTGTTCAGGATGACCGATTCGTGTATGTCAACCGGACCGGAGCAAAACTGACGGGAGTTGAATCGTCCGAAACCCTGGTTGGAACACGATTCTCGGAACTGATCCATCCGGACGACCAGGCAGACGTTCAGGCAATGTATTCCTCGATTCTTGAATCCGGCGAATCAGCCCGTTCGCAGGAATTCCGTATGCGACGGGTCGACGGAACCTGGGGCGTCATTGAATCGTGCGCTGGCCCGTGCGTTTTCAACGGTAAGCCTGCAATCCAGTTCATTCCTCGTGATATTTCGAGCAGGAAGCAGACGGAAGAAGCGCTTCGCCTCAACCAGGGACGGATGAGGCTGTTTTTCGATTCGGTCGCGGAAGGGATTTTGATTCAGGGAGCCAATGGTTATTTCGTCGATTCCAATTCGGAAGCGGAACGAATCCTTGGGTTGACAAACGAGCAATTGAGGGACGGCTCACCATTCGACAATAAATGGCAGATCATTCGGGAAAACGGTGAACCGTTCGATGCGGACAGCCTGCCAGCCGTCGTTTCCATGCGAACAGGACAGTCGATTCGGGATACCGTAATGGGCATCACGTCACCCGACTGTGGAATGGTATGGCTGTCGGTTAATACCGCACCGATGTTTGACTCATCAGGTTTTGTCTCGATGGTCATTATCAGTTTTGGAGACATTACTGCAAAGAAACTGGCTGAAGACAAATTGAAGAAGA
>JANXOO010001190.1 GCA_025353525.1 Schlesneria sp.
CTCCATCGGGATTTGCCGTTGAAGGACGATGCCAGTTCAGATGAAATTGCATTCAACAGAAATCTGAAGCTGGCCCGAACAGCAGACCGCCTGATGATGGCGGCCGCGTTCGCCGGGTTTGCCATATTGGTATCGATGGCCTGGAAACGTCGGGAACGGGAAGGAATAGTGACAACGCCGTGACAATACTTGCCTGGATATTTATGTTGAGCGCCTGGACGTTAATCGTCGGCTGTACTCTCCATTGTTACTGGAAACTGATGTCGTCGAAATATCTCGAATCGGACGCGCGCCCCGACGAACCGTCAGTGATGACGGCTCGCGGCAAAGATTGAGGGATTGCTCGCCTGATTCCGTCGACGATTTTACGACAATTCGGCAAGATATTTTTGGAAAGCATCAGTGAGAATAACAGAGCCTGATCGGAATTTCGCTCGCAAAACGGACAGAAATGTGACCACGACGAATGAACATCCTCTCATCACATCCGCTCGCCGAGAAGCGATCACAGCGATGGGCATCTGGCTGCTCGCCACGATCTGGTCTGTCGGATATTGCTCGGCATACGGATATCGCCGCGATCTTGTGTCACTCACCTTTGTCTTCGGCTTCCCCGACTGGGTCTTTTGGGGGATCGTTCTCCCCTGGGGCATTTGCACGGTCGTTTCGAGCATCTTTGCATTTTGGTTCATGAAAGACGAAGAACTGGATGAAAGTCCCACCGGAACAGGCCATTGAATGACCACCGGTACTGTTCGATTAAAAACCGGTCCGGAACGACAGTTCGACCAAACAGCCAGGCTCGATCCTGACTGCGTTCATACTCCAGACGGAACATAAAGACATGCTATTCGCGGAAGCGACTTCCAATCCGGGTTACAGCGTTCTGCTGGCGCTGTTGCTGTTCATCGCTGCTTCCGTCTGGCTGGGAACTTTGGCTCAGAAAGCGATGGAGAAGAAGGAATTCCTGAAGGGATTTTTTCTGGGGAACCGGGGACTCGGCGCCTGGACACTCGCATTGACGGCAACCGTCCAGAGCGGTGGTACGTTCATGGGGTTTCCAGCACTCGTTTACAGCCACGGCTGGATCGTATTGCTTTGGATCGGCAGCTATATGATTGTCCCGCTGATGGGGTTTGCCGTCGTCGGAAAACGACTTGCACAACTCAGCCGAATGACCGACTCGTTCACCGTTCCCGATCTTTTGAGAGAACGATTCGGCGATGCACGCGTCGGACTTGTTTCATCGATCATGATTATCACGTTCATGTCGTTCACGATGTTCGCGCAGTTCAAGGCAGGTGCGACGATCATGAAACACGCCTGGCCAGGTTCGGGAGTTCTCTCATTGTCGGAAGATTTCGATGTCCATACGCCGAAAGTAACATCGACCAAAGACGGCCGTTCAACAGCGGACATCAGGTCCGAGGTGAAACCGACCGACCGGGACAACGCGATAGATTTCGCTGTATCGCCAGCGGACGACACAGCGGCGAAGGACGGAACTCCAGTGAAAGTCGCCAAACAGGTTGCGAAGCCGATCGACCGTAAGTACTACGTGGGTCTTGTGGTCTTCACCGTGACTGTTGTCGGCTACACCTTGATCGGTGGGTTCCTTGCGTCCGTTTGGACGGATCTGTTCCAAAGCGTGATGATGGTGATTGGAGTGATGATTCTTGTATGTCTCGCCGTGCCGATGGCAGGGGGGCTTGAGCAGGCGACACGTACCGCTATCTCGCATACATCGCCCGAAATCGCGTTTGGTCCTGGTTACAGCGTGGACGGACGCGCGTTTCTGACGCCTGGCTTGGCGCTGTCGATGTTCTTCATCTGGATCTTCGGCGGGTTCGTATCGCCCGCGAGTATGGTTCGCGTCATGGCGGCCCAGAATACCGAAGTAATGCGAAAATCGATCTGTTTGCTGAGTTTCTACAACTGCCTGATCTATATTCCGCTGGTCATGACGTGCATCGCCGCGAGGACGATGCTGCCCCAACTCGACAGCCCCGATGAAGTGATCCCCCGAATGTCGATGCTTGTGACAGAGAAACTTCCGCTGGGCGGGTTTCTGAGTGGCCTGATCCTGGCCGCTCCGTTCGGAGCGATCATGGCATCAGTCAGTTGCTTTATTCTCGTGATCTCATCGGGACTGGTCCAGGACATCTACGTGCGGTTCCTGCACCCGGCTGCGACCGAAGCACAAGTCCGACGCGCAACGAATGTCTCGATGGTCAGTGTCGGCCTGATTGCAGTGATTGCCAATCTCGATCCTCCCAAATATCTGCAGGCGCTGGTCGTCGTAAGCAGTTCCGGAGGGGGTGCCGCCTTCACGATTCCGGTGCTGATGGCCTGCTATTGGCGGCGAACGACCGCAGCAGGAATGCTGGCGGGGATGCTCGTCGGGTTCTGCTGTTACTTCGGGCTGTCGGCAACGGGGTGGTTACAGAACTGGGCTTTGACCGCTCCGCAGAGCTCATTTGCCGAATCGGTACTCAGTGTCCTTGGCCCCGATCCGAAAATCGGAATTTCCGGACTGTTTCGACCCTATTATGTTCTCGGTATCGACCCGGTAGTCTGGAGCCTGCTGGCGTCGGCTGTCGCCGGCATTGGAACGAGTCTGG
>JANXOO010001201.1 GCA_025353525.1 Schlesneria sp.
GTCATACTGGCGGTTGCGGCATATGTTGGCCTCTTCTTACAGCAGCGGGTCGTCGAGCAACAGAACTCGACCCATGCGGCGGGATTGGTCAATGGTTTGCTGAATGCGGAGACGGCCCAGGTTCCCGCCATCGTTGCCGAGATGTCCAAATATCGGCGGTGGACCGATCCGAAATTGCGTGCAGAACATGCCTCGTCCAGCGACGCCTCGCGCGAGCAACTCCACACGAGTCTGGCGCTCTTGCCAGTCGACTCGTCGCTGGTCAATCCGCTCTACGACCGACTGTTGTCGGCCCGGGTTCACGAAGTCCCGGTGATCTGCGACTCTCTCGCCCCTCATGCGGCTTCAATAGTCGAACAATTGTGGCGGGCCGTCGAAACTGAGGGGTCAGGACACGAATCGCAACGGCTGCGAGCGGCGGCAGCACTGGCAAAATTCGACCCCACCGATGAGAGATGGAACCGTTTCGGCTCGCTGGTGGTGAACGATCTCGTACGGGAAAATACGATCTATTTGGGTCAGTGGACCGAAGCATACCGGCCTGTGAAAAACGCATTGCTGGCGCCACTGTCAGAGATCTTTCGAGATCATCGTTCGGACGCCGACGCTCTACGGTCGCTGTCCACAAATCTCCTGTCCGACTATGCTGCCGATCAACCTCTGACCCTGGCCGATCTGCTCATGGATGCCGACGAAAAACAGTTCGCCAGTCTGTTTCCGAAAGTTCAGAGCCAGAGCGAAGGCATTTTGCCGATGTTGATCGGCGAGGTCGAACGGAAACTTCCGCCCGATGCCATCGATGCGGTGAAAGAGACGTTGGCACAGCGGCAGGCGAATGCCGCTATGGCGCTGCTGAAGTTGAATCAACCGGCCAAGGTTTGGCCGCTGCTTCAACACAGCCCCGATCCGCGATTGCGGAGTTATCTGATTCATCGGCTGGCGCCGCTGGGTGCCGATCCGCAGTCAATCATCGGACAACTACACGAGGAATCGGACATCTCGATTCGCCGTGCGTTGATTCTCGCTCTGGGGGAATACCGCGCCGCTGGACTTCCGCCACAGTCCAGAACGACGCTGTTGCCTGAACTTCAACAGTGGTACGGCAACGAGCATGATGCGGGTTTGCATGCGGCCGTGGAATGGTTGCTTCGACAATGGGGCGAGGAACGTTGGCTGAAAGAAGTCAACGAGAAGTGGGCCCAGGATAAGGCATGGCGGGATGCGAGGTTCGCAACGGTCCGCCAGACGATGTCGACAGGGAAACCGCAGCACACGGGCTGGTACGTCACTAGCCACGGTCAAACAATGATCGCGATTCCCGGCCCGGTCGAGTTTACCATGGGTTCCCCGGCGACGGAGGTGGACCGTCAGCCAAATGAAGTTCAGCACCGACAGCGGATCGGTCGCACGTTCGCTCTGAGTTCAACGTCGGTAACGAAAGAACAGTTTCTGCGGTATCATTCAGGGTTCGGCCATAGTCAAATGCATCGGCACCCAGAGCCGACATGCCCCATTGGCGGTGTGACGTGGCACGAGGCCGCGAGCTATTGTCTTTGGCTAAGTCACGCGGAAGGTGTTCCGGCGGAACAATTTTGCTATGCGTTGAATGACAACGTCATCAGTTTGAAAGAGAACTATTTGAATCTGAGCGGATATCGATTGCCGACGGAAGCGGAGGTGGAATACGCGACGCGAGCAGGTGCATTGACGAGCAGGTACTTCGGCGAGTCGGATTCGTTGCTGTCGAAATATGCCTGGTATGAAAAGAACTCGCGAGAAAGAAGTTGGCCCCTAGGGAGCTTGAAGCCGAATGATTTTGGGCTGTTCGACGTACAAGGAAATGTTTTTACGTGGTGTCAAGAGAAGTATGAAGCGAATGGTGAGAGTGACATGCCCTTCGAGGATGTGGAACGTGAATTGACCGTCGACCCGTCGGCTGGCCGTGTGTTGCGTGGCGGCACGTTCTTCTATCAATCGTCGCTCGTGCGTTCTGCCTACCGTTACAACAACGTGCCGACCGCCCGTAACCCCGGTATTGGTTTTCGTTTGGCGAGGACGTTACCGCTTGTCCCCCTTACGCCTTTACTCCCCCCGTCTTCGACCACCCCCGCAGGGGTCGAAATTTTTCCAATCCAACGGTCATTGTCCGATCTGCTCATGGATGCCGACGAAAAACAGTTCTCGTTGATTTACACGAGGCTTAATGAAAGTGATCCACAAGATTTCAGTCAACTGCTGGCAGAGATTGATCGAGACATCGCGTCGGAATCCAATGATGCCGCGAAGGAGCGGCTGGCAAAGCGAATGGCGAATGCCGCCGTGGCACTTTTGAAACTAAAAAAGTCCGCCAAGGTTTGGCCCCTGTTGAAACATGGACCTGATCCGAGAGTCCGCAGTCATCTGATTCATCGAATGGCGGCATTGGGGGTCGATCCATCGACTCTCATTGAGCGTTTCAGTCAAGAAACAGACATTTCGACTCGCCGGGCGTTGATTCTTAGTTTGGGTGAATACAACGAAGATTCGCTGACGCTCGACGCTCGCAAATCGTTAATGCCGCAAATGCAGAATCTCTACCGGAACGAATCCGATCCGGGACTGCACGCCGCTGTCGAGTGGTTGCTGAGAACATGGAAAGAAATCGCGTGGCTGAAGCAATTCAACGACCAGTGGACGCAGCACTCCGCGCAACGTGCACAGCGGTTGGAGACTGTCCAAAAGGCGTTGGCAGCCGAGAACGAACAGCGACTCACTCAGTGGTACGTCAACGGCCAGGGTCAAACGATGGTGGCAATTCCCGGCCCAGTGGAATTCACGATGGGTTCGCCCATGACCGAGGCAAATCGTCAGGTCGGCGAGGTACAACATTCTAAGCGAATCGGTCGCACGTTCGCCATCGCTGCCACGCCTGTCACCTTGGCACAGTACCGACAATTCCACGAGGACTTTCAGCCTAGTCGGCCGGAACTCTACGCTCGCCTGCCCGACTTGCCGGTAGTGGACGTCGACTGGAACGCGGCGGCGAAGTATTGCAACTGGCTCAGCCAGGAAGAAGGGCTTGCCGAACAGCAGTGTTACGAAATCAAAGGTGAAAATATCCGCTTGAAGAGCAACTCTCTGAGTCTGAAGGGATACCGACTGTCCACGGAAGCGGAACTGGAATATGTCACACGTGCGGGGGCGATCACGTCTCGGTACTACGGCGATTCGGACGAACTGCTGGCAAAATATGCGTGGTTTCAAAAGCACTCGGAAAATAAAACGTGGCCAGTGGGCAGTCTGAAGCCTAACGACTTTGGGTTGTTCGACACGCACGGGAATGCTTGGACGTGGTGCCAAGAGAGCTTTACCAACGTTCCCGAAGTCGTCGTCACTGCCGTCGACGACTTCGAGGGCGTTTCCTTGGTGGTTGGCATCAGCGCACGCGTAATCAGGGGCGGGTCGTTCGTCGAAGTTCCGTCGAACATTCGGTCTGGGTTTCGATGGGGGCAATCACCGATGACTCGGTCTATCATTTTCGGTTTTCGCATAGCGCGAACGTTGGAAAGCGTTCCCAATTCCGCTCCGGCCGCGACATCCATACCAGGGGAAAATGAAAAGACTGACAAGTAAACGATTGCATCTACTTCTACTGTCCGGTTTAGAGTTTTAGCTGGTTCTTGAATGGGGGCAGCAGGTTGATCGCTTTGTATCGTGATGCGCGGGCATGTTCATTTCGCTGTAGTCAGCGTTGCGCGGTAGTGGCGATGTGTTTGGGTGTGTTGGATTGGAGTTGGATTGGAGTTGGTGTTCGATTTGGGCCGCGATCAATCGTCGAGCTT
>JANXOO010001235.1 GCA_025353525.1 Schlesneria sp.
CAGCTCGACACGAATCAGTCGCGAATCACCGTCAGGAATATTGCTGATCAGCCGGGGGTTGCCGCCGAAGTCTTCGCCGCCGTTGCAGAAGGTGGCGTTATGGTCGATTTGATCGTCCAGAACATCGGCCATGGTCACCAGGCCGACATTTCATTCACAGTGCCTCGAGGCGATCTGGAACGATGTCTGCTACTACTGCGAGAACTGGTCGAGCGTTGGCCGGGAACGGCGATCAGTTTCGACAAGGAAGTCGCCATGCTGTCGGTGATGGGGATCGGCCTGCGAAGCCATACCGGTGTCGGCGAGAAGATGTTCAAGGCATTGGCTGCTGCAGTCGTGAATGTTCAGATGGTCAATACCAGCGAAATTCGTATCAGTGCCGTGGTCGCCCCGCGAGACGCCGTCAAAGCACACCATGCGTTGCTGGCAACGTTCGGTTTGGAACACTGATGCTGCGGACAAAGAAGGGCCAGTGACTGACACGTTTGCCTTTCTCACCGGTGGCACTTACGATTTCACTTCGTCTGACAGTGTTTTCGAGTCTGGCAGAGTTTTCGGGCATCGTCCGCTACAACCCGCATTGACTAAGGATCGGCGCATGAACAATTGTCGCAAGTTGCTGATATGCCAGTGGATTTCTCGAAGGCGAATCGTCGAAAGAGGAAGTGAACCACAGAGGCACAGAGACACAGAGAAGACAAGCAAGAAAAGGCGAGGCTGCATCATGGGAGGGCGAGGCTGCATTTTGGGGGGGCGAGGCTCCGACCGAGCCGCCACGTCGCTGCATCTGGCCACATGACAAAGACCAATCACGAATTCCTCATCCCGAAACAAACGCCCACTCCAACACAAAGAACACGAATTAAAGAGTGAAACACAAGGCACAGAGAAGACAAGGCAGAAGAAAACGACTCCCCAACAAATGCCATGCAGTAACGAAGAAACGAGAAACCCCGGTCAGTCTCTCCCCGGTCAGTCGCTCGGAGCGTCCTCGCAACGCGCCTCTTCTCCTTTCATTCTCTGTGCCTCTGTGCCTCTGTGGTAAAACATCTTCGCATTTCTCTGCCGGATAACGCCGAGCGATTCGGTCCGTTTCAGCCAAAATGGTTCCGACAGTCGATGATGCGCCGGTCCTTAGGGCTCGTTGACACTTTGAGCTCGCTGGCAGGTATCACGTCGCGGATTTCTTTCCCATCGCGTTGCCGACGGAATTCGCTTGCTCAAAGCGTGCAATCAGAATTCCGATGATCCCCTGACAACTCTTCTGCGTTATCTGTCATCGTCTGACGTTTTGAGAAAGGACGTGAAGTCGATGTGGGATTCACTTTGGAAGATTGCGCACGAAAAATCGATCGGGATTCTGATCGGAGCTGCCTTTGCGATTGCTACTGCGTGGTTGGCCGCGTGGTGGCGACGTCGTCGCGAAATGCACGAAATCCACCGCGGACAACAGTTTCAACAACTGGAATTCGCGTATGCCTTCGTTGCTAAAGGTCACGACGGATGTCATCGGTTGCTTGTACGCACAATCGGTTGCTTGCCGCTCAAGGTATTCGTTGCCAAAGATTCGATTCGGTCTCACCTTTTGGGACTGACACGCGAGTCGGCTGATGACGAATTGAATTCGGTAATCGCCATGGAAGGGAAGATGGGCTCGTTCGTCTTGCGCGAACTTCACGGGCATTTGAGGACTCTTCTGGAACAATCAGCAACAAAGCGAGAATGGTGGGTTATGGTTCCGATCCTGGAGACGTATCGCCCGTTGCAATACGTTGCCCCGACAGTTCTGCTGGTCCGCAGTGCGGATCTGCCATTGTTTGCGTCGTTCGAATCGTGCAAGGACCTCAAGGTTCATCACGGTTCCGATGCCGCAAAAATATTGACGCTGATGGAGGTGTATCGCAAATTCAGGAAGCAGCAGAAGTCCCTCGCGCAGGCTCGCGAGGAAGGGCGGTCGACTCAGTATCTCGAGGAAATGTGGTTGCTCGATCTCTGCCTGTCGACAGACTTCGTGGAGCCTACGACCGAAGAAGTGGAATCCGGTTTGTTAAAACCATTCCGGCTTCCGCCTTGGGAACGATTTGCGCCGACGCTCAAAGCCATGGGGCACTAACGTTTCGTGGCCGTGTTGGAAAGCACGGACGCTTCGTCCTGTCATCGCCCAATGCCTCGAACTTGACTACGAACCGTATTTGAAGACTTGCCATGCGAGAAAGGGGTGTTGTTTCGATGCAATCGCAACACCGGTTGAAGCTAAGGGTAATTCGATTTCCCGGGCATGCAGAGTCAGTTGGACTGCCTTGTTCAACGGATTAGCGCGATTGATTGCTGCGCGCGATGTAGTGAATCGACGAGTTGCCGGAGTCGTCCGTCGAATCCGGCAACGTTCGTCCATGGACATCGAGGCATTCTTGCGGCTGGAACCCCGCAGCAACCAGTTGTTCAAGTTGCGCTTTACGGCTGATGTAATAATGAAATGCCGCGAAGTTGTTCCCTGAATCGTTGAGCAGCGCGAAGTCGTCTTCCCATTTCTGCTGAGGTTTTAATCGCCGATGATTGGCGCTGGCCTTCCAATAGTCCAGAAGCACCCTCAATTGAGTCACCGGATTGCGGCATCGTTCGAGTTGCGGGCCCTGTCCGGCCTCAGCAAAATTGCGATTGTGTGCCGAAAAATACAACAGGCCGTTCGGGACCAGTACCCGGCGAACTTCTGCCAGGACCTGCAAGCGTTCGTCGTGAGCGACGGCGTCAAACAGGTTTGATACGGCAAGGATCGAGTCGAATGATGCATCGCTGAATTCGGTCAGGTTGCGGATATCTCCTTCGATGAATTGGCCATCGAAGAATCGGCGCTGTGAGTGCTCGATCATCGAACTCGAAATATCAAGACCGGTGTATTGAGCGACGACGGGGCAAAGATAGGCAGCCAGTCGACCCGCTCCGCTCCCCAGGTCAAGTATGCGTCGACCTACGAAATCGTCGCGGTATCGAATGAATGTTGTCGATTCGGGCGGCAGCAGTTTTGTAGGGGCGTACGTGGCAACGAGGTTGGTGCGGCGATACAGATTGTCCATCTGCTTGCTGTGACTCGTTGCACCGTTCGAAACGACCTGCGAAACCATCTGAAACATTCCCGTTGACCGGCCGAATCTTCAAGTCGACATGGCACCAGCCGCTGCGAATGGATGAGGTTCTTCGGTCACCTTATCTGCTTACGATCCGGTGTGAGCCATTGTTTTTAAGTCGGTTTCCGCGTCAGGAGCGGAGACGTCGACATCGCGACAATTTTCAGGTGTCGCATGATTTGTCAACGACCTCAATTCAGACCGCTTACGGCGTTGAGCGACCAACCGGAACCAACGCAGCAAATCCGGGGCCAGTAGCAAGGCCGCCTGAATCGTATTCAACAGTGATTGCCAATAGTTCCGCTCGGGCGCGCATTGCCCCCGTCGTAACTGTGCGGAAGGGCGTGCGAATGCTGAATTTGTCGGGATCGCAGGAACGTGGAGTTCAATTCGCAAACGCATCGTCGCCAGTGTATTTGGTCAATGTGGCCATCATCGCTCCGCGTGATGTGCCTGCGTCGAGTACGTTCCGAACATTGCCATGACATTCCATTCGCTGACAGTCAGTCTTTTTACGGCAAAAGTCTTTAATTCTTCTCTGAGTGCAAGCGAGTAAGTCTAGTTGTTCATGATTTTTGACGCCGTTCGTACGGCCGCCCGTACGATACGGCAATCGTCGTCATCGAATCGTGACGATGCAGGCAGTCCCTCCTTATCGTCTGAATCGGTAAAGACGATACGATCGGAGGCACTCGCGGATCACCCCTGGTTCCGATTTTCGATTCGGCCAATTGGTTTCACAACACCAATCCTGCCATGCTAGGTTGAGACCGGTGTGTTGAATTCGTCTGGAATAACGCCGATCCGACCGCAACGACCTCGAGCGTGCGACCTCATGATATGAACGAATCGCCCAAATCACTTCTCCCGCCGATTTCTCCTGTGGAGTCGGAAGAAGTTGCGCGCGAATTCGTGCAAAGGGCTCCGGCGACGTTGACTCTTGAATCGCCCAAGGCAGATATCGATCGCAGTGCCCGGCGGATGAGCGCCACACAGTGTGCAACGCCCGCGTGGATCGGTCGCGGCCACATACCGGGGCTCGACGGCTTGCGAGCCGTGGCTGTTTTGATGGTCGTGATGACACACAGTGTCCAGACCGTCGGTTTCCCCGATTGGCCACTCGTCAAACAAATTGGACTTCGGGGCGCGATCGGCGTCGATGTTTTTTTTGCGATTAGCGGATTTCTGATCACGACGTTGCTGGTTCGCGAACTGGAACGTGCCGGTGAAATCGGGTTGAAGCGATTTTATCTGCGACGATTTTTGCGGATCATGCCCGCTTACATTGGACTGATGATCGCTGTCGCCGTATGCCAGCGTTTCGGATATTTTCAGATGCAGTCGCGAGACTGGATCGGAGCACTCACGTATACGACTAACTTCCTGTTTCATCCCTCGTGGGAACTGGGACATTCGTGGTCGTTGTCGATCGAGGAACACTTTTACCTGCTGTGGCCCTTCGTCCTTTACGTGGGCGGAAGCGTTCTCGGTTGGCGTGTCGGGATCGCGTGCGTGATCTCCTGCTGGCTGATCCGCTGCGGAATTGCGTTCGGCTTGCCCGCGAAAATATTTCCTGCGGGATCCGAACTGGCGAATGTCACGTATTGTGCACAAATGGCCGAAAGTTGGACCTTCACTCGAATGGACACGATCACGATGGGTAGCCTGCTGGCTCTGGCGTGCCGTACATCGCAAGGACGAGCATGGCTGGATCGACTGACTGAACCGGAAATGCTCTGGATCTACCTGATCACGGTGTGCGTTTCGATCACGTTGTCGCAATCGGGAAAATACATGTTGTGCGTTGCCTATACGCTCAACGGGACGTGCATCGCGCTGCTGATGTGGGGAGCGATTCAATCGAAGGGGGTCGTTCGTCGCGTTCTCTCGAATCCGCTGCTGAAAGTGATTGGTCTCGGTTCGTACAGCATCTATCTCTGGCAGCAATTGTTCATTCACCCCAGGCATGCCGGATGGATTCACGAGTTCCCGCAGAATATCGTTTTTGCAATGGGCGCGTCGTTCCTTTCGTACGAGTTGATCGAACGACCGATGAACCGGATGAAAGATCGCGTTGCCGGCTGATACGTGTTTATAAGACGATATCGACCCAGCGCCGCTCGGCGTACGACTGCAAGACGGCATCGGCAACCGCCTGCGAACTCGCTCCGTCATCAAAGCCGGGACTGGCGTCGCGTCCTTCGACGATCGCGCTCACAAGTTCAAAGACCAGGTCATACCGGAATACGGTGCTCGGCTTCCCCTCATCGGGATTGCGAGGACTGGCTTCCGGCTTCATGAATTGTTTGGGGACAAGCGATTTTTCCATCGTCCCGCCGTGCTTGCCGACCAGAATGTAATTCGGGTCGACCAATTGATAGACGGCCGAGCCTTCGCTGCCGTTGACTTCAGCCCACTCGAATCCGACACCGCTATTATGGTGTCCTTTCATCAGGGTGCTTCCTTCCCAAACTCCAACAGCGCCCGACCGGAATGTTCCGATCAGTGCCGACCAGTCGTCGACCTCTGACGGTTCACACGATTTCCCGTCGACGGTTTTGTCGCGGGGCACGAATGTTTTGACCGCTCCGCAAACGCTTTGGATTGGTCCCATCAAATCCTGGGCGAAGTCGATCCGGTGGATGGTCATATCGTACAAATCACCGGCACCCGCCAGCTTCTTGTACTGACGCCAACCCCAACTCGTTTCAGGAAGATCAAGGAATCGCTGACTGCGGAAATGTCGCGGTTCGCCGAGCGATCCGCTTTTGACCAGGTGTCGCAGGTACCTCATCGAGGGTGCGAACCGGTAGGTAAACGCGGTCATATGCCGCACGCCTTTGGCTTTGGCGGCCTGGTACATTTCATTCGCTTCGGCATAGCTGACGCCAAGCGGCTTTTCGCACATGACGTGCTTTCCGCCATTGATACAGGCCAAGGCGATGTCACGGTGAGTAAAATTCGGTGTCGCGATGATGACGGCGTCGATGTCCTTGTCGTTGGCGATCGCATGATAGTCGGTCGTATATTTGGCGGGCCCCCATTCGGACTTGCGCTGGTTCAGCAGTTGTTCGTTGGGATCGCAGACGGCCGCCAGTTCGCAGCGATTGTCGACACGAATTCCCGGAACATGGTGAAAATCGGAAACCAGACCGGCTCCAATAATCGCGATGCGAACTTTGTCGTTAGCCATTTCAGTCTTTCAATGTTGACAAGATTCATCCGCCGGGAAACCCGTCCCGGCCGAGCGGGATTGTTTCAGAATCACCTGCCGTTTTCAAATAGTCACGCTTCAGAGCCACCAATCGGATTTTGCGGTGACATTCAGGAACTGATTTGACATCAAGTGCCTGCTTGCCAGGTGTCCATCGTGTTTCCAATTGTGCGAGCCAACCGCTGCTACTTCGGGGTCAACGGCGACGCTGTGAAGCAATTGTCAAATCGTTTTTTTGCGGAAGCAGGCGAGCCGAGCGGCGTAAGCCCTCGGACTTATCCGCAATTCGGTCCAAGTGGCTATTTGAACGCCTCCTTAAATCCGGATGAAGTGCACAAAAAAGAGTGCAACGACCACCAGCGGCAAAAAGCCAAACCGGATTAGTTCGATATCTGACCTCGTGGGCGACTGAGGTCGCCGCCAGATCAGCATCACCGCTCCACTCCAGAACGCAACCAAAGCAATTCCGCAAATACGAGCCGTCGTTCCGCCGTCGAGAATCAGAAGACTGAGAAATCCCACAAATACTTGAAGTCCGACGGCTTCAAAGACAGGCTTGCGGTACCCCGGACAAATCGGAAGTCTGTATTCCATGGCGTTTGACCAAACTTTTGTGAAGAGATTCTTGCAAACGGACTTGTGAGAAGTTTTCATTGAATGCCGACGCAACGTTATTTCCGGCTTGTGCCAAACGCCAGCGAACAAAATCTTGCCAGAAAATAATGACGACCGTTCTCGCAATTCGATGTGCCCGGCCCCTTTGCGATGTCGCGGCGAAGTTTGGGTCATTTTCTGTGCTGGCAATAGGCTTTTGACGCCTTGACTGAAAACTTGTTTTCCAGATCGACATCATTGAAGCTGCTGAGTTTGCCCCACCCGAAGATTCTCTCGAACAGAGGCAGAAGTCGATTATTTTCAAGGCTCTTCCGGAAATAGTCCTCGTGTTCTTTTTCCTTGATCCCCATTTCGTAGAGTACGTCATCGTGTTCCGTAATCCCTAAATCGTTGAAATGGCGCATCATGATGAAGTACTCGCAAACGTTTCCGCTTTCCAGTCGTCCCGCGAAGTAGTACGGCATAAACCAGCCGATGACGTAGCAACTGATCGAAATGATCCGTCCGATGATGTGATACTTGACTTCGTTATACTTCGAAACCGAAATGTCATATTGGCGCATGATGGAGAGAACCGCTTCGCGATGTCCCCACTCGTCCATTTCGATTTGCCTGATCGCCACCTTCGCGTCGGGATCCTTGACCGAACCGGCATGGCCGATATAGGCAAATGCGGCCGCTTTCTCGGCCGAATAGGCCAATCGAAGTAGCCTTACAAGTGCTGGATGCTCAATCGACATGCCGCTCATTCGCGATCAGTCCTTGCTGTGAGTGGAGTGGAATTGACGCAGGCAAGGGCAGTCAAGGGCTGAGAGCCTGTCTGTGACGCGTATCATTATGGAAAGAGAGCCGCGTCGCGAGGGACACATACTTTTGGATCCGGGATTCTGAGCGGCATGAGCGGGTCGGGAACACCGGTCAAACGCGAGAATCGGTCTGGAGTCGATGTGCTTGTTTGTCTATAACTTCGAGCGTTGTGACACTGGATTCCAGCCTGATCCTTCATGGAGGTCGAAGTCTGCATTTCGATGCGGAGACTCGCAATTGACGATGAAAAACGATCTTCAACAAATCGACGTTTCCAAATCGTTCTGCGTCATGCTCCATGACGTGGCTCCGATCTATGCGTCGCATGTCGCCGAATTTACGAAAACGATGTCTCCATTGGTGGGGAATGCGATGTCTGCGGCGGTTGTTCCCTGCTGGGCCGGGGTGCCGCTGGGGGAACCGGATCGGCCATTTTTGGACCGGGTTCGTAACGAGTATGCGAATATTTTGCTGCACGGATTCGAACACTTCCGGCCGAAGGGCGGGGGACTTGTTTCGCTGGCTGCGAATGGCAAGGATGAAATGAACGGTCTCGATGCCGCAGAAACTGACCGGCGGCTGGAAAAGGGGCAGGAGATGATCGCTCGTTGGCTGGGACAACCGGCGTGCGGGTTCATTGCTCCGACGTATAACATCGGCCTTGCGACGCCAGATCGTCTTGCGCGATTCGGTATCCACTACACCGTGGGTTATGGAAAGGTCGAAACGTCGGCGGGACATAAGTTGCCATTGGCAACCTGGGTCTGGGACGTTTCACCCGTCAAACTCTTGTGCCGACTGGGATACCGATTGGGAGAAATTCAATATCGGTTCCGCAAACGGGCACTTCCCTGCGTTGTGTTACATCCGCTGGATCTCGAACGCGGGTTCCTGCCCCAGATTGAACGGACGGTGCGGAAACTCGTTGAAGCGGGACGACAACCGGTGTTGCTCGAGTCTATGGGGTATGGGGTTCCGGCTGCGCCGGTTGTGGCATAACCCGTTGGTAGCTGTTCACACGCTGACGAAGTGAGTCCGACAAATAACTCCCGTTCCGTTTGCGAAGTCGCCTGTCGAGCATCGGGAGTACTTCGGGTTCTTGCGGAGAAAACGAGTCAGTCCCGGTGGTGTGAATGGTTGCAACCAGTTGTCCGGCCGAGAATGTTGCTCCGCGCCAATACGTGTGGACCAGCCCCGCGTGCGAGAACAGGGCTCGCGTGGCCGCCGCCATCACATACAGCCTTCCCAATGGAGCAAGCGGCGTCGCCGTAACCGGCGCACCGACCAGGTGAAAGGTGATAACGTCCAGTGCGCACCTGAGGCCGAACGCGACGGCGAAACCGAGTCCGGTGACGCTCGTCAGCCATTCGAATGTTCCCGTGCGCATCGCGTCTGAAAGGCCATAGGCCATCGCTCCCAGTGGTAGCACGAACATGATCAACATTCGCACGACTGTGATGAAGAGTTGTGCCGGAGTCAGGGTTCCTTTGAAAATGCGACTCCAGCCGTTCCAGGAATCGCGTGTCGTGCGGTACGAAGTGGTCTGATAGAAACCGTCTCCTTGAGCCACACCGACTCGCAAGCCCGCTTGCTTGGCCAATCGCGCCAGTTGCAGATCTTCGCTGATTTTAGTCCGTACTGCTCCCCAACCACCGATCCGTTCAAACGAGACCCGACGGACGAGAATAAACGCGCCATTGGCAAAGGCGTCTGGCCAGCGAGGGTCTTCCACTCGCTCGGGACGCAACCACGTCATGAGCATCTCACAACAGCATGGAACGGCCACGGACTCCCTGAGTGATGTCATCGTATATTTGGCGGCCAGCGAGAAGAAATCGAGTTGACGATTCAACAATTCGACGACGGTTGTCCGCAACGCAGTAGGCGACTGAAATTTGCAATCCGCGTCAGTAAAACAGACCAGGCTTCCGGTGGCACTTTGCAAACCAAGGGTCAGCGCGTTCGGTTTGCCGAACCAGCCTGCTGGCAACGTTGAAACATGCA
>JANXOO010000131.1 GCA_025353525.1 Schlesneria sp.
GATCTGTTGAGCATCAGTAATCAGTTGTCGGTTTTCAGGCCGTAATCTCGTCCACGCTCCATGCGGGACGATGTGTGCTGCGTCGGAGCCAGCTTGAGTGATCGGTACTCCCGCGTCGAGCAGATTTCTTGATAGTATCTGTGAAGGCGAGTTGTGCGAGTTGTACGAGTTATGTACCCAGACGCCGAATCCCCAGTCGGGGGATCCAACGAAATAGGTATGCCAGTCGGCGACGCGGAAATTGTAGACGACCGACGCCTCGCCTGTCGAGACGACCGATTCCAGTTCGATCCACGTTCCGGTTTCAGTCGACAGCATGTCGCCTGCCGTGAGTTCTCCCGCCGGTTGCCAACCTTTGTCGCGGACGTAGAAGGGATGCTCGGGAGTCGTGCGAATTGTCTGACCGGACACCGTCAGTTCCAGAATCATCCCCTGCCGCTGGAACGCTTCTTCGATCACTTTCGCCGCAACCGAGCCTTCGACGTTGCGTTCGTCGCGCGACAGGACGAGGTCTCCTGCCTTCAATCGCTCGATTGGTGTGTGGCCACCTGGTATCAGAATCGGCGTCCCGGCAGGGAAGCAGGGAAGCAGTCGCGACAAGGCTCCGCCCGCCATCGAGCCGAAACTGCCGTAGAACAATGCGCTGTTGTAGTCGCCCCCGACAGTCAGCGTCACACCGACCGCCGCGCCCCATCCCGCGACGGATGCTCCCGAACGCACAACGGCATGCCCCAACGTACTGGAGTTTTTGAAGAAATCTTCGATACCCGGACTCAGGGCACCGCCGATCGCGGCACCGTACAGGTAGCCTCGCGCCGCATCCTGGGCCGTTCCGCCACTTCCGTTTCCTGCCGAACCGAGTGAAATCTAAGGGGTCAGGACTCATTGACGTCCGATTGACGACTGGTTATGCTGCGAGGATGGCACGACCACGACGAGCAGATGATGCAGGTGGGTTAGGCCATGCACTGAACCGTGGTAATGGCCGGATGCAGATGTGTATGAAAAAAATGGGACTATTCCGCTTTTGCCAACGTAAACGAGTCCTGACCCCTTTGAATTGCC
>JANXOO010001356.1 GCA_025353525.1 Schlesneria sp.
GTCATGACTCATGTTGACGAACGACAATTAGTCAACCTTCTGATTCGATGGAACAAATCGCAGCTTCGCGGAAAGCCGGTCGGTCCGGACGAACTCTGTCCCGACAATGCCGCGCTGCGAGAAGCACTCCGCGAACGGATCGATCAGCTTCTGGCGCTCGAAGGAACGATCGAATCACTCAACACCGATGATCGCGATCAAAACGCATCAGGTTCTGGTGGCGATCGCGGCGATTCAGGTCGTCTGTTACCTCATTCCGTTGATTCGAGACGCCTGTCCAATGTCGTTCCGAGAGGACTGAGGTCGTTTGATCGGCGGGACGCGCACTTCTTCCGGACGTTGCTGCCAGGCCCGTGTGATACCGACGGATTGCCCGAATGCATTGGCTTCTGGAAGTCACGGATCGAGGCACCGGATCGGAAACATGCGTTCACTGTTGGTGTCATGTATGGTCCATCCGGGGCAGGAAAATCGTCTCTTGTGAAGGCGGGATTAATTCCATCGCTCTCGGACAATGTCGTTTCGGTTTATGTTGAAGCGGGATCGGATGGAACCGAACAGCAGTTGATTGACGTATTGCAACGTCGTTGTGCCGATGTCGCCTGCGATGAAGTTTCGGCGTCAGCGACAGAGTCGCGACAGACCCTGATCGTTCTGGACCAGTTCGAGCGGTGGTTGCGGGCAAATAAAAACCCTGATGCATGGCCGACCTCGGCATTGGTCGAGACACTGCGACAATGTGATGGCAACCGGTTGCAGTGCCTGCTTGTTGTCCGCGATGATTTCTGGATGCTCACCGGTAAATTCCTGCGGCAGTTGGGCACGTCGCTGGTCGATGGCGAGAATTCGAATGCGATCGAGTCCTTTTCCGTCGATCATGGACGTCGGGTTCTCGCGGCGTTCGGGCGAGCGTTTGGAGCGTTGCCGCGCGACGAACGGACGCTCGATTCTGAATCGTCCCGGTTCCTCGAACTGTCGATGTCGGGGCTCGTCGATGACGGCCGCGTGACACCAATTCGGCTATCACTTTTTGCGGAAGCGATGAAGGGACGCCCATGGAACTGTTCGACGCTTTCTCAGGTTGTTGGTGCGGAAGAGATTGGCATTTCATTCCTCGAAGCGAGTCTCGGGTCACCTTACGCTCCGCCCGACAATCGAAAACACCTCAAAGCGGCGTGTGCGGTGTTGCACAGGATGTTGCAAGGTGCAACCGCAGACACAGTCGGACCGGCGCTGTCGTATGCTGAATTGCTTGATGCATCCGGATATCGCGACGGCTTGCAGGATTTTGAAGAACTGTTGCGAGTCCTTGATAACGAACTGCGACTGATCACTCCCTCGGACGCCGCTTCGATTGATGACGCTTATCGATCCGCGACACCTGGCGGCAGCAAAATTGACGCGGGGCAGGAAGTCATTGTTGACCGCGCGACGTTACCTGTCGATGCCAGTCTGCACAGTTATCAATTGACGCACGATTTACTGGTTCCGTTGCTACGTGAATGGCTCGTACAAAA
>JANXOO010001362.1 GCA_025353525.1 Schlesneria sp.
GCGAATCGCGAACCGTACTGCTTCCGCTCGCACCAGATGCACCGCGTTTCGATGCTCGATCTGCACGCCCTTGGGTTTTCCCGTCGATCCCGACGTATAGATCACATAACAGAGTTGACTCGGATCACGATTCAAGTCGTCAGGCAGCAGCGGCATCGCCGGGTCATGGACAAGCACAGACCGATCTGCATCGAGCAGCACGATTGAACCGGAAAATCCCTCGAGTCGACCTGACAATTCCGGTGTCGTGACAATGACAGTACTGCGGGAATTCTCCAGTATATAGCTGACTCGATCCGCCGGATATTCGGCGTCGATCGGTACATAAGCCCCTCCCGCCTTGAGGATCCCCAACAGGGTGACATACACGTTGGCCGATCGGGGAAGCCAGAATGCAACGCACGTTTCCGGACCAACCCCCAGTGATTTCAGGTGTCCGGCCATGCGATTCGCCAACTGATCCAGCTCGCGGTATGTCAATCGCCCGGCACCACATTCGACGGCGACCCGATCCGGGAAGCGGGCGGCAGTCTGTTCAAATAGTTGCGAAAGATGAGTCAACGAGATCAGGCTCGATTCGGGTGGAGGGGCTGTGACTCAGTCGACGAAGAAAATCGCAGCGATTTCCCGGACTTCGTTGCAGTGATGTCACGGCAGTGTATTGGCTCGCGCCCTGTATTGCGATGCGTCGGGCGGACATTTGTCGGGCAGATATTCATCCAGCCGGTTCGCAATTCTGCTGATCAGTCCACCTGCGGTTTGTCATCTTCATTCGTCGAGCGCCAGTGAAACCGAAATAATCTCGCGATCGTTTCGGGCATAGACGTTTCGATTGGCAAAGGCCGGATGTGTCCAAACCACGTCGCGACGCTGCGAGGGGCCCGTCGGTTCCAGCAAATGAGCTCGTCCGGTTTCCTTGTAGCCTTCAGGAGACAGTTGCGCCACGATCAGGTCACCCTTTTCGCTAAACAGAAAATAGTGGTCGCCGTTTTTGACGAGAAACGCGTTACCCCACCGCGCCGACTCGCCACTGGTTGCAGCAAACGTCGACCACAGTCGGTCTCCGGTTTTGAGATCCAGACAGCGCAATTCGCCATGGCTGCATACCCCGTAGATATAGTTGCCTTCGATCACCGGGGTACTGATCAAACAGTGCAACGCATCTGTGATTTTTTCGCTTTGGCCGTG
>JANXOO010001415.1 GCA_025353525.1 Schlesneria sp.
GGATTGCCCGATTCAGTGAATTCGCCGCGTTCCTTCTGTTTTCGCGGGCCATTCGTAGAATACGTCGTCGATTTTGAATTCGATCAAAATTCGTCGTGTCCGCGTCATCGGACACGACGCGGTCATTGTAAAGCAGCACAGCGACAGGAGCGAACGAAGTCCATGGGTGAACAGTATATTTTTGCGATGGAGGATCTCCGCAAATTTCACGGCAAGAACGAGATCCTGAAGGGGATCTATCTCTCGTTCTACCCCGGTGCCAAGATCGGCGTGCTCGGTCCGAACGGAGCGGGAAAATCGACGCTGTTGCGGATTATGGCGGGTCAGGACAAGGATTTTATGGGGACAGCCAAGCTGACTCCTGGATTTGATTGCATTTACGTTCCGCAAGAACCGGTGCTCGATCCCGAACACACGGTGATGGACGAACTGAACGAAGCGGTCAGTGTGAAACGCGGTTTGCTGGCTCGATACGACGAGATCAACGCGAAGTTCGCGGAAGAGATGACTCCGGAAGCCATGGAAAAGCTGATCGACGAGCAGGGTCGAGTTCAGGAGCAGATCGACGCCCAGAACCTGTGGGAACTGGACCGGGAACTGGAAATCGCAGCGGATGCAATGCGACTGCCACCTCTCGAATCAAAAATCGGGCCACTCTCGGGGGGTGAAAAACGACGCGTCGCTTTGTGCAAGGCGTTGCTTCAGCATCCCGACATGTTGCTGCTGGACGAACCGACAAACCATCTCGATGCCGAATCGGTCGCATGGCTCGAACGGCATCTGCATGACTACAAGGGGACCGTCGTTGCTGTGACGCACGACCGCTACTTCCTCGATAACAGTTGCGAATGGATTCTGGAACTGGATCAGGGACGCGGTATTCCGTGGCAGGGGAATTACACGACCTGGCTGGAACAGAAAACCGAACGGCTGCGGAAAGAAGAAAAGGCCGCTTCGGCTCGCGACAAAATGATGTTGCGAGAACTGGAATGGGTCCGGACTTCGCCCAAAGCACGCCAGGCCAAAAGCAAAGCCCGGCTGGAAGCCTACGAAAAGCTGCTGGCCGAAGAACAGGAATCGCGTGACGAGAATATCGAGCTGCGCATTCCGCCTGGTCCCCGGCTGGGCGAACAGGTCGTCGTGTTCGACAAGGTCTCAAAAAGCTTCGGAGATCGACTGCTCATCAGCAATCTGTCGTTTTCGCTTCCTCCTGCCGGAATCGTAGGTGTGATTGGCCCCAACGGCGCGGGCAAGACAACGCTGTTCAAACTGATCGTCGGTCAGGAACCTGCCGATTCGGGTAAGGTGACGATCGGCAAAACGGTGAAAATCGCCTATGCAGAACAGAACCGCACATCGCTCGACGGCGAGAAAACAGTCTACGACAATATTTCGGGTGGTGCCGACTTCCTGAACTACGGCAACGTGCGGATCAATACTCGTGCGTACTGCGGGAAGTTTAATTTCAAAGGTCCAGACCAGCAAAAACAGGTGAAATTTTTGTCGGGTGGAGAACGCAACCGGTTGCTGCTGGCAATGACAGTCACCGTCGGTGGCAACCTGTTACTGCTGGACGAACCGACGAACGACCTGGACATCGAAACGCTGCGGTCTCTGGAGGAAGGGGTGACCAGTTTCAGCGGCTGTGCAGTGATCATCACGCACGATCGCTGGTTCCTCGACCGCAT
>JANXOO010001425.1 GCA_025353525.1 Schlesneria sp.
ATGGATCACCCGAATATCGCTCGCGTGTTCGATGTCGACCGCACGGGACTCGGTCCGTGCATCGTGATGGAATATGTCGACGGGTCGAACTTGCACGATGTTGCCGTGAAACGCGAAATACTGTCCGTCAATCGCGTGGCAGATTACGTTCGCCAGGCCGCCATCGGATTGCAACAGGCACACCAGGCCGGACTGGTTCACCGCGATGTCAAACCCGCCAATCTGATGCTCGACCGAACAGGAACGATCAAATTGCTGGACCTGGGCCTGGCCCGTTTCTTCGATCCGGCGCGATCGGATAATCTCACTCAGCAAATCGATGCGTCGTGCATCATCGGTACGGCCGACTATATCGCACCCGAACAGGTGATGGATTCGAGTTCCGCCGATATTCGCGCTGATATCTACAGCCTGGGCTACACAATGTACTTCCTGCTGACTCGCACTCTGCCTGCGGGAACGGGCGCCGCCATGCGGAAGTTGCTTTGGCATCAGACACGCGATCCCGAACCTGTTCGCAATCTGCGGCCGGAAGTCCCTGAAGAACTCGCATTGGTCCTCGAACGGATGATTCGGAAGAAGCCCGAAGACCGTTATCAGACTCCCGCAGATGTCGTTGCGGCATTGGCACCGTTCACGGCAGAACCGGTCGATCGACCAAAAGACGAAGAAATGCCAAGGACGCGAGCGACCGCATATCGATTGGGTCTGTGCCCGCCCCCGGACAGTTCAAAACTGGCCGGTGCAACTCCTGCCATTCCCCCGATTAAAAGCTCAACTCGAACGACGACCAACAAGAGCGACACTTCGACTCGTCCTGTCCCGGAAGCAGACCCTTCCGACAACCCGCAGGCCGAACCGCCGTCGGTAATCGGCTATACAGATGCGTTGGATGCCGAAGCATTTTCGACGACCAGTTCATTTCTGCGAACATCGAAAACGAATGAGGTTATGTCGGCTGCTACCGAGACCGATTCCACATCAGGCTCGTCATTCGGTCGAACAATCGCCGAATCGGCGATTGTTGTTCGCCGATTCACCCGACGGAATATGCTGTCGATGTTGGGAATGGTTCTGACATGCGGGCTCGGAGCCCTGGCAACCGGTTGGTGGCTGAATGGTTATGGTTCCTTGGGAATAATCCCACATCGATCCGAATCAAACGGTTCGAACGCGATCAGCCCAAATCCGGAGAACGGGACTGGTCCTGGTACCGAATTGAAGCCGACGGTCGAACAAAAATCGCCGCTGGCCGTGAAAACAGCGACCACTGGCGCAATGCTTCGTGGCGGCGGTTCGACGATGATTCGTCCGATCATGGAGCACTGGTGCAAGCTTTATGAAAAACAGACCGG
>JANXOO010001473.1 GCA_025353525.1 Schlesneria sp.
CCTTCTGCGCCTGCGAGTCGGAACGTCGATGTTCTTGCGTCCCGCAAGTAAAGTGCCGTCAATTCTGATTGCAACACGTCCCGACACGACATCAGCATGCGTTCGGTCAGAAAGTCCACGTCAGCCAATCGTCCAACCGCCTGATTCATCCGTTGCAAGGTCTTGTCGAGTCGGTATTTCTCGCGAAAAAATCGCCGGTCGACGAATTTTTGCCACGAATCGCGCAACCAGATCAGCATCACGACCGCCAGCATCAGAATTCCGGCCATGATCCACTTCGGTTGCTCCATGGCCTGTGACCGACGGACGGCCAATGTCATGGTCCCACATGCGATCGCCAAAGCAACCATCGCTGTGGCACCGTAACTCATGACGTAATAGGACATGCCCCGATTGATGATCTGATCGATCAGCATCAGCTTGTAGCGGACAATTCCCACCGCATAAGCGAACATAAATACGAGGCTTGCGAGGAACATCGGTAACCGGCCGCCGCCGAGCACAAAGCTTTCGCGATCAGCGAAAGCGAGATAAAGCGCATATCCGATGAAAACGGACGCTGAACATCCTGCCAGAAAGATCCATCGTACCTGATTTCGCTCGACCGGATTTCGTGACGTGCGCCAACTGTGTGTGAGCGCAACCTGAGCCAGAAAAAAGTAAATCGCGGCGACACAGATATAGAAATAGACTCCGTTACGAAGTCCGCGCAGAAAAAATTGCTTGGACTCGATGATGTACGTTGAAACACCCGATTGCAAGTTTCGCAAAAACATCTGCTTCAGTTCTGACGCTTCCTGCTGATCGGCTAACGCGATCAAAGACCATAGCAACCCATCCGTCATCACGAATGCGATAATCGCCACCACCGGAATCGTATAGATTGATCCGATGACAGTGACAGGCCACGAGGTGAGTAGTGGCTTGGGTCGTGGGTAAACGAGAAAAAAGTGCAGAATGACCGCAGGCAAAATCGCTCCGCAAATGACAAATGGAAGGTTGAGCCAAAAACTGCTCCCGACAGTCCACCAATGAAAACCGCCGACGAACGCCGCCAGCGTGACAGCACACATTGCGAAGAAAAGCCGTGCCGCGTCATCAAAAGGGCGACTCCAGAATGCAACCGCGCCAACCGAAAAAATAATCAGCTCGAGCAGGAACCAGACGAGTGTCATCCCGACTTCCCGCATCGGCACAGATTGGATTTTGATTCTTGAGGTGATGACTTCACCAGTTCTATGTCTCCGAAACCGTATGGGAACAAAATCAGATGAGTCGAATTGATTTGTTGAGCCGGCGACCATCGGGCGATTTCGGATGGCAAATTGCTCTCGCATGAAATCGAGCGATGTGTCGATCGGCTTTCCTGCGACATCCAGTAAAACATCTTTGACGGTCGGCGCTTCGTCGCGTTCTGCGGTAATGAGGTTATTGGTGTGTTCGATGACGATTCCCCGCTCCGATTCCATAGAATTTACGAGCAGAAAATACATGCGCAGATCCGGAGCTGTCGCAACGACGACGAGGACCAAAACGCAGTAGCCAACGATCGCGCCAGCAAGGCCTGCGAGCCCCCAACGCCCCCCCCAGCTTATGTTTTCCATTCATCTTCCGATGCTGATTTCGGCGCCGAACAACGTTTTATCGGCGCCGTTTGGCGGATTTTTGTATTTCGGCGCGCGCCGAAACGAAAACATAACACGAGCCAATTATTGCCATAAGTCTATTGAATTTCAATCGTTTTGATTGAAAAAAACAAAAACAAAAGCGCCGACATCGATCCGGCACGGAGAATGCATAACCGCCGAGTGGCGAAAACTTGAGATTGTCGCCTTAAACTTACCCAGCCCGAACCCCCAGTGAGCCACAATCGTCTTCGCCTGTGAACTGCATGGTCTCCCTAAAGCAGTCTCTGACCCACTCTGCTGCCCGGTTCCCACTACCAGTACACCCAACACAGTCGAAGCAGTAGTTCTCTGGGGGTTCTTTTAATTTTTCGATTTCGCGGCAGGCTTTATTTTGAAAATGGCCTTTCTTGACTCGCCTACTGGAGTGAAGCGGCCAAGCAAACCCTGCAGCGCAAATCATCGATTCAACGGATGGAGCAGGAGGCGGACGCCCTCACGGACGGGGGCGATTTTTTTGACAGCGCATGTCGCGACTGCTGGCTCGATGTCATTCTTTTCGGCTGCGTCATGAAATCGCGATCAATTGCTCAGCGATTCAAAGGGAGAGTGGCAATTGCTTTTGAACCAGTTCATTGAAATAAAGCATCACTGATTGAGGCGGTCTCCAGCCTCCGCACTTGTTTGAAAATATCGCGTAAAAATCCCGTGCGAATTCTCGTCCAATCTGTTGAGTGCAGTAAATCGATTGGCCAAGATCGAAGAAACGCCGTCGATGCTCCCAGATTTGCAGCAGGGTTTGGTTCCGCACAATCCAGGGTGAAAGCTTCAGGGATGCCAACTCCGCAACAGCAGAAGCGATGGCAGCGGGATCGTCAGCGACAATTCGGCTAAATCCCGGGTTCAACCACGCATCACGGCCACCCTGACTGACCGTTGACACGACGGGAAGTCCGCAAAGCAGATATTCGGTACAGGCATACATCGCACCTTCACACGCCGAAAGGCAAAGCCCGACGTTCGCCTGATTGAGAAGCACTGCAATTTCTTCGGGTGAACGAAATCGCCCGTCGGCCAGATGAGAAAACGTGGCGTTCGGCATTTTATCGGCAATTTCGTCGAAATACGATTGCTCGTCATCGCTCGCAAACGTTCCACCGACAATCGATAGTCGCGGAATTTCTGCGGCAAGCTGATGTCGCTTGAAACGTGACATGCGAGCGGTATAGACCGCGTTGAACCGCTTCTCGGCACCCGGTTGAATTGTGTAGCGACACTCGTCGATAAACGCATTGTGATTGACGAAACAAGCCGGAACTCCCCTCACGACAAGCTGGCGACAGATTGCCGCATCGTTCACGAGGTGGTGGATCGTGTGATTTGGTCGAAGTGCCGCCGCAGCCCGGTGCCAGCCTTCAATTTGGTCTGCGGAAGAATGCCACATATAGCAGACAAACCGTGTGATCGGCGTCTCAGGCAGGTAATTGCCGATATCTTCTTCATGTGCACTGTGATAGAGGGCCGGAGGGCTGACCGAAATCCACCCGTAGAAATAACTCATCCCGGTTCATCCTCTGCAGTTATTGGCGCAAGCTCGTCGCCAATAAATCGCGATGCACGTCGCATCCCGACGGCTCGCGACGTTCGCCACAACGTGCTGATCTCACCAATGTGTTGTACCAAACTCGGTGTCGGCACGAATACAGGCGTATTGCTTCTCGCAGCCCAATCGCCGACGAGTGAGTCGATTCCGGCGGTTTCTGACTGGCAATAGCCGATCACTCGCGAATCCGCAACGAACTCTTCTGCCGATACTCGTGAGAAGATCAAAGCAACGGCCCCGTATTTCCATGTCTCATCCAGACTCCGCCAGCCGGGATCTTTTGCAGTATAATTCTCGCAACAGTAGGGGGAAGCCACGAACCGGCCGTTGCCTGGCCAGTTGACGCGATCGAAATAATCTCTGATCGGAAGATGCGAGGGCCACAGTGCATCGTCCTGTAGCAGCATCAGTCCATCGGCTGGTGATCGACGTAACAGCTCGACGATGGCGAGGTAGAAGTTTCCCATAGCACCCACTGCGGGCAATCGAACTGTTCGTGGGAATGAGGTCAATTCATGGGGTAGGTCGAATTCCCCGTCAATAAACAAATGGGGCGAGTCCCATCCTGCCTGACACACGCTTGTCACGCACTCACCGACCGTTGACAACCTGCGATGTGCCGTCGTAACTCCGACCGTCCATTGCGTAATTGGCTTGCCGTTCCCGTCCGGGTACGGAAGATGCCTGGCAACGTCTTCGCAACTGCGGCGACCTCCTGCAGTGTGAGAAACAGGCCGCGGAGGTAGCTCATCACCATCGATAGTAACGAGCGGCAAACTCTTTTCAGCAAAACTGCAAACCTTGCGCAGTCCGTCTGTGATGATTGGATCATCAGAGGCGACACCGCTGGTCAGCCATTGATCGCATCGCGACCATACTAACGAGGCCATCACAGGGTTCAAATCTTCGGCCGTGGGAAGAAATGACCGGCAACACACTGAGCAGATGTCGCTCGTGACAAGGGACATCGCCGAAGAAATACCTGATAGAAGCT
Organism: Schlesneria sp.; assembly: GCA_025353525.1. Taxonomy (GTDB): domain Bacteria; phylum Planctomycetota; class Planctomycetia; order Planctomycetales; family Planctomycetaceae; genus Schlesneria. The sequence continues at coordinate 4,223 of JANXOO010001473.1, forward strand.
CTCCAATCAGTGCACAACGCGCACCGTCGGAACCAGAATCCGCTTGTCGGTAGACGCACGATTCCGGATGACGAAGTGACATCTGTTCAACTATTGCGCGATCGAGGGAACGGCACGAATTTGACCTGGGAAATGGCCAGGTACACGAGGAGGCTTTCCTGGAGTACCGCCTGCAAGTGAAACATCCTTACGCAGAGCCCAGTCCACGCCGGTGAACTCCCACAATGTATAACCGAGTGGGGCGGAAAGATTTCGGGTTGTGAACTTCGCGAGATCAGGCGATACGACTACCACGTTACGTTCTCCAGGTAAAAACAGACTGGTCACTTCTGATTGAAACTAACAATCTGACATTCGACTTTCAATCGAGTCGCCAAAAAGATGCATGGATGGCATCGCAATCGCCGATCAGTCAATATTGACTGTACGAACAATTCGAAACCCGTTTCTATTAAAGTCGATATCAGGTTGGTATTCGACGCGATAGCCAGAATTCAAATCGTCGTTACTACTTTGACTGTTCACGCCGAGCAGAGGGCGTTTCATACCGACAACGAAATCGTCGCACCATTCAGCGGCGTTACCGTTCATGTCGAACAGTCCCCAATCATTGGGCTTCAAACGTCCAACGGGCGACGACACCCAGAGTTGTTTGGCCGAATTCCAGGAATCTGAAATCAACCATGCATACTTTCCGGCAAACGACACATCGTTGCCAGTTGAGGCAAATGTCGTCGTACCGGCACGGCAGGCAAATTCCCATTCAATGGCTGTCGGCAAACGGTACCCGGGCCTTGCAAGATGCTCGAAATCGGGATGCCACGAACTTCCGACTTCTCCGTTGGCGGGGTAGACAGGCTCAAGTCCCTCGGCCCTGGAAAGCCAGTTGCAATACAAATGAGCTGTATTCCAAAGGACGACGTTGGCCGGGCAATCATCTGTCGGTCCATAATCCCGATTCACGTATTTTCCCGGATCGCATTTAAGAAGTTGTCCAATGGTTACTTCTTTCGTCGACATCAGAAAGCGTCGGCCAATCGAGGATTCCTTTCTTCCGTCGACCAAAACGAGCGTATAACCTTCCGAGGTGTTCATCCATTGAGTTCCAGCCAGTTCTCCCACCGGGTGACCGTCGGATCCTGCTTTTTGAGCCCGCTCGATCATGTCAACATCTCCCCAACGTCGCAGTAACCATTCGCTCGATGAATGCACTCCTGAATCGGGATCATCACGAAAGAGCTTCCTGATCGAATTACGCAGCGGCGCGGTCACATCAGGATCATCGGCGCCGTATTCCCCGAGTGCTTGTAAAAGCGATCGAACGATTCCGGAATCCGGCTCGTGTTGCAAACGGATCGCTATTTTCGCCACAGGAACGCGAGTCGCCTGCAAGTCGTGGATCAGCGCCGTTCGCGTCGTCGGGTCAGGCGAGAATCCCAGCAAACGCCATAGCTCATCGGAATTCCCGGTGTCGGGCCGGGCAAGCAACAGTGCTGCGGCTAGTCCTCGTCGCCGATCTTGCTCAGTGCCGTTCAATTCAATGCCATTGATTTTCGGGTTCCCTCGTACGACTTCCCAAAGTACGTTCTGAGAAAGTTCATCAGCCGATTTGAAGAGGATTTCCTTTTGAGAATCCGGTGCGACAAGGTAGTATGAAGTTCTCACGTCAATATCATTGCTGGTATATGACGCGAGAAGCGGGACCGCGACCCCTGCATGAACTTCTTCGGCTTTTCCCCGGAGCATTTTCATCAATCGCGGTACGAGGTACGGTGTCAAATGTGGCAAGAGGAACTTTGACACTGGACGCATCGATCGTTCAAGCCGGTCAAAATGATGGAGACGTTTCGAGCACGCGTCGACCAACTGCCATGCAATCACGTCTGCCGAGTTCTCCCATCGTGCATCAACGGATGGCACACCAGGAGGGTCAACTGACGCCAGCAGTTGAGCGGCGCTGAATTGCCGATGTTGCAAATGCGGTGTTCGTTCGTCCGGTGATTCAATCATTTCCCAGTTGCGCGACGCCAACTCCTTCGCAAACGGCTTGAGTGCGATTGCAGCGATGGCCGTATTCTCGACCGAATCATTTTCTGCGGCGCGGTCCATGACATGACGGTAGATGTTTTCATACCCCGCCGGATTCCATGGTAATTGGGCGACGCGCAGCAGGAATTGTTCGGTTGATCCGTCGGCAGCGACTGCAATTGCTTCTTTTAACAGCGGTTCAGCGAGACGCCGGTTCGACGAAAGTTGCTCGATCAGCGCGGGAGCCGTCTGAAAACTTGCGGTTCGCAGCTGATCAAC
>JANXOO010001491.1 GCA_025353525.1 Schlesneria sp.
CGTGTTTTTGCATTCGGGATCCAGTTTCGCCCAGGGCGACCAGTCCTCCCACTTGTGGAAATCATTGACAATTGTAAAAACGCGGTCCGCAGGAAAAGGGATTACGGCAGAACGTGTGACGGCAAACGTCGAAGGTCGTAAGGCAACGAAAATCAGAAACAGCGCGACGAGTACGATGAGTCCGATGAGGATATTGATGAGCATGATTTCCTTTCAAAGTTGGAATAGGGGGCCGAACCGGACGCGATATCGTAAAATATCGTCGTTGCAAAACGTGCCGGAAACGTAAAACATTCGCCGAACTGGCGGGTCATTGCATTTGATCCCGTGCGGGTTCCACTGTGGTCTGTCACGATCCAGGTCTTATTAAGACGACTCACGACAAGAGTTAACGTAATTCGTAAAAATTCCGGTCAACGATCTGACTGCATCCTATGCCAGTTCGTAGACCTGTCGAACTTCGACAGTACCGGTTCGGACTCCGGGATGCCGGGCGGCGATCTCGATCGCATCGTCGAGATTCGAAACCCGAACCAGATAATAACCTCCGAGGACTTCACGAGTTTCTGCGAACGGTCCGTCACTGACGATTCGTTTTCCGTCGCGGACACGGACACTGGTCGCCGTCGAAACCGAATGGAGTGGTGATGCACTCAAATAGTGGCCCTTTCCGTCGATCTGATGTGCGAGTTCCACCGCCTCGATTCTCGCTTCATTGCGAGCTTTTTCTCCCGCTTCATTCCATGCCGGCTCGTTGTCGTAGCAAAGTAACAAATATCGCGTTCCCGCCAATTCTGTTGCAGCCAGAGACAATTGTTCGCGAGGAAGGCCATCGAGGCGCAACATCGGTCGGACTTCGATCGTACCTTTTTTTGCGGGAGTCAGTCTGCCGGAGATCGCAATCGCCTCGTCAAGGTTCTCGACATCAATGATGTAGAATCCGCCGAGTTGTTCGGAAGTTTCGGCGAACGGACCGGCAGTGACGAGTCGCTTTCCATTGCGTTCGCGAACGCTGGTCGCTGTCGAAACGGGATGCAGGGGTGACGCACCAAGAAATTGTCCTTTTGCGGCCAGTTCGCGGCAGATTGCCATCGAGTCGACCGTACACCGAGTCCACTCGTCTTTTGTCCACGAGTCTTCGGGACTGTAGATCAGGAGCATGTATTTCATTGTGTTGTTCCATCGTATGCTCGTTGTAACGTGGCGATGTCGAGCTTTGACATTTGCATCATCGCGGCGACGGCGCGGCCAGACCGCGCGGGATCGTCGCCTGCCAGCAGCTTTTGGAGCCCTGACGGGATGATCTGCCATGACAGACCGTATTTGTCTTTGAGCCAGCCACACCGGGACGGTGCTCCCCCGCTCGAAAGCGTTTCCCACAAGTCATCGACTTCCGCCTGGTCGACACAATCGACCGATAGTGAGATCGCTTCATTGAATTTGAAATGTGGACCGCCATTCAGGGCAATGAACGGAACCCCCGCCAGTTCAAATTCAACCGTCATCGCCGTCCCGGCCGGAGCCGGGCTACCTTCCGGGTACCTGGAAACCTGCGTGATTCGCGAATTCTTGAACGTCGCGACATAAAAATTCGCTGCCTCTTCAGCCTGGCTGTCAAACCACAAAAATGTCGTTATCTTTTGCCGGGGCATTTTCAAAATCCTCAATGAAATCAATTGTCAAAAACAGTTCTGCGGCCGACGTTTCGGCCGATTCATCCCGAGTTCTGTTGAATAGTCGTTTGGGAATCTGTCAATTCGACATCCGAATTAAAAAAAACTGAAATCGCTTTTTTCAATTCTCTACTGTGATCTTGCGGACATCACAGTTCTGTCAGTCGCCGCCGTAAAAAACGAATTTCCGGCTCTTGTCGCGCAAACACTAATGCGGTCAGGTAGGCCGTCCTGGCGTCGTCGTTTTGTCCCAATCGACGATAAAATTCGGCTTTGGCGGCATGGATCAGATGGTAGTCATTCAGTTCCCCACGAGCCAGAATCGACTCGATCAGCACTAGACCGGCCGCAGGTCCATCTCGCATCGCCACTGCCACCGCTCTGTTCAATTCCACGATCGGTGACGGATTGATCGACAATAATGCATCGTACAATGCGGCGATTTGAGCCCAGTCGGTCACTTCCGCCGAGCGGGATCCGGCATGGACGGCAGCAATCGCCGCCTGAACTGTATATTCGGCGAAACGACGCGTTGAAATCGCGCGAATGACAAGTGCCTGTCCCTCGTCGATCATGGACCTGTCCCAGCGCGAACGGTCCTGGTCTTCCAGCAGAATCAGGTCTCCGTCGGGTGTCGTTCGCGCCGAACGACGCGATTCCTGCAACAACATCAGCGCCAGCAGTCCGATGACTTCCGGGTCAGGCAATAATTCGACCAGCAGTCGCCCAAGCCTGATCGCTTCGCCTGACAGGTCTGCCCGAGTCAGCGAAGCTCCTGACGTTGCGGAATACCCTTCATTGAAGACGAGGTAGATCACTGCAAGGACCGACTGCAGCCGATCCGGAAGTTCGTCAGCCCCAGGAATCGAAACCGGAATTCCGGCGACGCGGATTTTGGCTTTGCCTCGCACGATTCGCTGTGCCATTGTCGCAGCAGATGTCAGGAACGCGCCAGCAATTTCGTCCGTCGTCAACCCGCAGACTTCTCTCAGCGTCAACGGTACCTGGACCTCAGGGGCGATTGCCGGATGGCAGCAAGTAAAAATCAGCCTCAGGCGGTCGTCTTCGATCTCTTCGTTCGCTTGTATCGAATTGGAATCGGCGACTTGTTCGAAACGATGGGCGACCTCTCCTTTCACCAGATCGAATCGGCCACGC
>JANXOO010000001.1 GCA_025353525.1 Schlesneria sp.
CGACAGGTGTCCCTTGCGGAACGATCCGGTCTTTTCCTGAGGAGGAACAGGAGCTGGTGAGGATGGTTCCATGACAGGAGCCATCATTGGCGCCGATCCGGCTGGAGCACAACCGCTCGTTCCACAACCGCTGCTTCCACAGCCGCTCGTCGAGCAGCAGGTGTTGCAGCAGCCATCGACGATTTCGTAACCGCACAGGCGAAGAGCCTGTTCGGCCTGGCGACGGACGCCACGATCGCAATCACCCAAAGCACAGGTCAATGCGGCCACGATTTCCGGGCAGCAGCAGCAATTCTTGCGAATCTGATCGCCAATCTTGTCTGCGGCACAACGACGAACTCGTTCATCCGCATCGTTCAAACCATAGACGAAGGCCGTCATGATCTCAGGATTGCAGATGCAGTCACATTTGTTACCGAGCCGGCGGAGCGCCGCACGTCGTTGACGAGCGTAGCAGGCCGTTTGCGAGATATAGATCATCTTCGCAACATCGCAAGGATTTGCGTTGCAGCAACGCGTTTCAACACATGGTGCCGGTGCAGCACATGTGGCTGCACAAGCAGGAGCACCGCAAGTCGGAGCAGCTGTCGAGCAGCAACCATGCTTCTTGAACAGTCCGCTCAGCAAACCGCAACCCGAATTCGAGCCGCAACCCGAATTCGAACCGCAGGTCGAAGCTGGCGCACAGGAAGGAGCACAGGAAGCAGCAGGAGCCGCACAACCTGGAGCACAACCTGGAGCACAATGAGGTGCACAGGCCGATGCACAAGCTGGAGCACAGCTGGCAGCAGGTGCTGCAAAAGCAGGAGCACAAGCAGGAGCACAACTGGCAGCAGGCGCTGCACAAGCAGGTGCACAGGCGGGAGCACAAGCAGGAGCACAGGAGGCAGCAGGAGCTGCACACGCTGGAGCACATGCATTGCCACCATTTCCGGTCGAGCAGCAACCGCTGGATGGACCGCAGCCGTTTGACGGGCAGCAGGAATCGCAGCAGGGCGGCTTGATATCGGAACATCGTCGTTGATACGTGTGAACCGTCGGACAGCATGGTCGGACGATTACGGGTTTACAACATGCTGGCTGGCAGGTTGATGCACAACCACAGCTTTTCGCGTCTCCGCAGCCACCTGTGACTCCACAGAAACCGGCTTCAGCCAGACTGGCAATGCTCATGGCGGCGAGCACTGCACCACAAAACTTGATCCATCGCATAAGACAACGTCTCCTTCCCTTGGGAATCTCAAAATGAACGCATCTTCATTGATGCGCCCCGACCGGGGTGGTAAGTCTTGGAACCCCAGGCAATGCACTCCGCAATCCCGGAGAAATTACATCGCCCGCGACGCGCGTCGCGGTTCGTTCGACTGTGTTGGAATGCCAATCCCGGTCTTCCGAATCTCGGTCCAAAAATGTCTTCGTCCGAATCCACTGTCATCTATGCCGCAATCGGTATGTTGACTGCAGCCCCCCTCACAGCCCACGCTGCGATCTGTTCATTTCAAAGCAATGAAGTCGCTCTCGGCGGGTCCCCATTGAATCGGCCCATGAACCAGGCACTCTTGAATAACACAAGCCTATATTTCCCAAGCAGTTTGCGTCATTTTCCCGCGCCAACTTGCGACCTGTATCGGTCAGTCAAGCTGAATGCGACCTTGCCGCCGTTTCGACGCCGTAAACGCGAAATTCAATGTCATAATGGGGCGAATATTGGCGTTTTGGTAAATTGCGATATTCCGTCTTGCCTGTGCGGGTTGTTCCTGTCGAGATGGGCTGCGTATGACAGGACTGCGTGCGTTTCCCTTGCGAGATCGATCGCGCTACAATCCGGTTCTTTGAGTTCGGAGCCAACATGCTGACGCCTGCACTGCGAAATTGTCGATTCCTGAAAGCCGCTCGTTGCGAGCCGACCGATACCACACCGATCTGGATTATGCGGCAGGCGGGTCGGTATTTGCCGGAATACATGGCTGTCCGCAGCAAAGTCACGTTTATCGAACTTTGCAAAACGCCAGAACTTGCTGCCGAAGTGACTTTGACGGCGCAACGAGTACTCGGCGTCGACGCGGCCATCCTTTTCGCCGATCTGCTTCCCATGCTCGAACCGATGGGAATCGACCTCGAATATTTAAAAGGAGAAGGACCGGTCATTCACAACCCGATCCGGGCAGCAAGTGAGATAGGACGAATTCGCGAACTGGAAGATCTCGACTCTTTGTCCTTCGTATTCGAAGCAGTCCGACAGATCCGTCGAGATTTGCCGCCGAATATACCATTACTCGGTTTTGCCGGTGCTCCGTTCACATTGGCCTCGTATGCGATTGAAGGTGGCGGTTCCAAAAACTATGTCGCTACGAAGTCAATGATGTATTGCGACGAAGGAGCGTGGCGAACGCTGATGGAACGATTGGCACGAAGTCTGATCCGATATCTGAATGCCCAGATTGATGCGGGTTGCCAGGCTGTGCAACTATTCGACAGTTGGGCCGGATGTCTTTCACCGGACGACTACCGTGACCGCGTATTGCCATACACCAAACAGGTCATTGAAGGGATTCGACCCGGTATTCCCGTTATCAACTTTTTGACGGGAAACCCCGCATTGTTACCATTACTGCGACAAGCTGGCGGACAGGTATTCGGACTCGACTGGCGAGTCAATCTGGCTGACGGATGGAAAACCATCGGATACGATGTCGGCGTTCAAGGGAACCTCGACCCCGTTTCATTGATGGCCGACCTGCCAACACTGCGACAACGCGCGAAATCGGTGCTCGATGCCGCAGCCGGCCGAGCGGGCCACATCTTTAACCTGGGTCACGGCGTGTTTCCGGAAGTCCCCGCTGAAAATGTCAAAGCTCTCGTCGAAATGGTCCACGAAATGGGAACAAAACCCTGACGACTTTTCTGGCGACCGGCAGTAACAAAGATACTGACGGAAAAACGGGGACTGGCTCCACGTCCTCCTGGTGCCTGTCCCTATTCCCGCTGCGAACGTCAAATGAATTCGCCAGATCGGAAGCTATGTCTGATAAGCATCCGTCCGAGCATACCAGGTTCAACAGCGAATTGGGAAATGTCGCTGGAGTTCGGACTTCAGGCTGTCTCCAAAGCAACCCGGAAATCCCGAAGCGGATCGCCATAATCGGAGGCGGCCTCACGGGGTTAGCCGCCGCTCACCGGCTCGGCGAACTTGCCCTGGATAACAACACGCCGTTCGAAATAACGCTTTTCGAATCAGGATCCTGTCTCGGCGGATTGATCAGAACGCAGCAGATTGGCGAATATCTGGTCGATGTTGGTGCCGATTCATTCCTGACGAACAAACCGGCTGCCGTGAATCTTTGTCGTCGACTCGGGATTGAAGACCGGCTCATTCCC
>JANXOO010000046.1 GCA_025353525.1 Schlesneria sp.
GCGAATCCATGCTCCACCCCGCAGTTCCAAACAGCGGAAATCCACAACTCTTACAACCTCGTTATTGTAACCCGCGTTTACGAAGCCGAAATCCCAAAACCGCCTAAATCATGCGGAAAAGTAGTCCTCCGGGAATTGCTGCCGATTGAATGAAAAATACCAAAGGAGGAGATAGAATTTCAACGCAAAGGCGCTAAGAGCGCAAAGAGGGAACTTCATTTCATCATCGCAAGATTTCGCCAAAGGGATGCGAGACTGTCTGTGCCGCCGAAGAGGGTGGTGAAGTGGGTTGAGTCGATGAGCAACACATCGCCGGCTCGTTGTTCGTTTGGCGGCAGCCAAAGCAGGCAGTTGAATTCCTTGTTGCCTGCGGCTGTGTAGGGGTGCGGGCGATCAGGGTCGATAAGCTGCCGCCCGAGGACACGCACTGACTTCTCGTCGTTGACCGTCACTTCGTAATGTGGCAAGTGCAGATGGAAGTTGAATGTCGTGACGTTGTTCAACAAGCCTGGCGTGTCGAGGTCACGGAAGGCGGTCAGCGGTGCGATTTCTTTCGTCCCTTTGACGACCGCAGGGCGAAGTCCCCACTGATTGATGACTGGCACGTTGAGCGCTTTCATCAGCGATCGTGTGTATTGGCTGAATCGCTGCTGACGCGGGACGAGTTCGTCACCGTGATGACGGTATTCCGTCTGTCGCTGCTTTGCATCGTCGGTGAAGCCGACATCGTGGTGCGGAGCGAGCAGCAGGCAGGTTCCTTCGCGTTTGAGCCACTCTCGAATCGCGTCAATTTCGCTCGATTCCGCTTCCTGTTCGGCGACGAGATGGTCCAGACCGAAAACCATCAACGTGTCCGTATCGGCCAGCACCCGTTCGTCAATCGGCTGTCTGTAGCCGGCCTGATCGATGCGCTGAAACACTGCGACCGGATGTCCCGTCGCTTCCTCGACAATCTTTTGGAACGAAAGCGTGGACCGGTGGAACAACTCCAGGGTTCCACCAATGCCTTGCAGGAAGTTCATCTTATCCCACTCGGAGGCTTCAAAAGCAGGCCACGCGACTCGGCGAACTTCGGTCATCGACGAAAACCGATTGTCCAACTCGGTGAGATCGCGATTCGCTTCCCACGGATAGCTCCAGGTCCAGTAGATGCTCACGCGGCGTTTGCCAGGCGTATGTTTACGGGCAACGTGGGATTGGTTGTAAGTACGGGGAGGGTGAATCGTCGTCATTCGTTTCTTTCTAAATTGCGATATTGGAGTTTGTACTCAGTTTGCGTGCCAAACGTTTTGCTGTTTGATTTGTCGAGTCACGGTGGCTGCCAGGCGGCCCAGAACGCCGGCATAAGTTGGAAACGACAGCGGCACTTTGGCAAGTTCATCGACTCTCATTCCAGCCGTCATCGCAATTGCCGCAACTTGCGTGATTTCAACCGCTCGTTCGCCAATGACGTGGCAACCGAGAATCTTGTGCGTCGCGCGATCGACGACCAGTTTGCAAAAGCCAAACGTGTGTCCGTCGATGATCGTGCGAGTCGTCGAGTCGAAATGGATCGTCGAGGTCACGATATCGTGGGCATTCCTGGCCTGCGATTCGGTCAGCCCTACCTGGGCGTATTCCGGATCGGTGAAGCTGCCTATCGGGTTGACTGAATCTGCCAGCGTCATTGACGAATCGCGAACCGCATTGGTCGCCGCGATGAAGCCATCCTGTATCGCTGGCGGGACAAGCAGCAGGCGGCCGGTGACGTCTCCTGCGGCGAATATGTGGCGAGCAGACGTCTGCAAACAGGAATCGACACGTACAAAACCACGGGTATCGATCTCGACGCCCGCCTCCGAAAGATTCATCCCGACAGTGTTCGCCTGCCAACCGATGGCGACAACGGCGAGGGACGCTTCCGTGCTGCGGCGAATGCCGTCGCCGCAGTAGTGCATATGTATCCCGCTGGCAGTCTTCTTGAATGATTCGATCTCGCCGAAATTCTCTTGCACGATAATCCCTGCATCGCGAAACGCAGAGGCAGCGGCTGCCGAAATGTCTTCGTCTTCGGTGGGAAGAATGCGCGGTCCGCGATGAAACAGTTGTACTTTCGAGCCGAAGGCGTTGAAGATCGAGGCGACCTGCGCCCCCGTCGCGCCGCCTCCAATCACGAGCATCGAAGATGGCACCGACGTGAGGCTCCAGGCGTCGCTGTGAGTATTGGTGAATTCGAATCCGGGAACGTCGAGCCGCCGACTCGTTCCGCCCGTGCAGAGGATGAATTTGTCCGCCTGCAGTCGCAGTCCACTTGCCGTTGCAATCGTACGCCGATCGACAAAGCGAGCGGTGCCAGCATGTTCGTAGAGCGTGATGCCCAACGAATCGATCTGCTCACGCCAGGTTGACCTGTTTCGAACGTCCTGGGCAACCTCACGGACGCGAGAGATGAGCCGAGTATAATCCAGCACCGGTTCGCTGACCGTAATGCCATATTGTCCGAGTTGCCGCGCTTCGCGGATCAGCCGTGCCGCGTGAGCCAACGTTCGCACGGGGACCGGACCGTCATTCGCCGCCATGCCACCGAAGTCGTCACGACTGACCAGTACCGTACGAGCGCCCAGGTCCGCGGCGCGCAATGCCGCAACCACTCCTGCAGGTCCCGCACCGATGATGATGACATCGACCATATTCTGTTCGTCTAATTTCCGTAACCGAAGTCATGTGACTTCATCTTGATTTCAGTCCCGCGAGAAAACCAAGGGCCTTTAGGCCAGGCAGAAAGAAGTATGCACCGCCACGCACGGTCGTGAATGCTGGCAAGCCCTTGATCGTCTTGCGAATCGGCCGCTTGGGGATTTTGAATTCGAGAGTTCCGTCCTGGTGGCCGATGAATGGATCGCGTTCGTTCCCCAGCTCATGGAAATTCTTGTCGTTGACCCACACGTTTTGAGCGAATTCGAACTGGCGGATCAGGCTCGCGCAAATGACGAACGCCGCGAGGCCGCGTTCCACGCCGTCATCGGGAACTCCCTCAGAGAGAGCCGGTCCATACGTCGCACCCCGGCGAATGATCCGCCGGCGGTTCATGTTCGCTGCCGTATCACGCGGGTTCATTCGGCGAATATGCGATCCCAGCGGTGCCGCATAACCGAGCGGATCCATTTCTTTGTAGTTGAAATCGTTGTTCCGCTGGGGGTCGGCTCCCAGCTTCGGGTCGTCCTTGAGCGGCGCCAGTACAAGCGGCGCGCCACTCCGCCAACGTCCCATCAGTTTGGCGGCGACGAACTCCTGTTCTTCGGAGTTCTGGCCCTGCGAGCTTAGAAAATCGCGGAACGCCCCGACGTGTTCCTCAATCCGGCGGTAGGCCATAAAGCTGCCATTACGGGACAGGATTTCTGGCTGTGGCAAATTCGCCGCGGGCCCAAGTTCATCCGGATAGCCCAGGATGAATTCGCCCGGTTTGAGCGGCGCTCCGGAACCAGGTGTGGGCTCTTCACCCGACCCTTCGATCACCGGCTGCGATAGTCGATCGCGATAACCGAAGTGGTCATGGGCATAGCCCAGCGGCGGCGTGGCTTCCAGGTCAAGTGTCGAGAGCACTTCGACTCCCGCGCTGCAAGCCAGGAGTTTTTCGTGCTCGATCCGACACCGTTCACGTTCGTCGACATCGCGGGCGAAGAGAATGACGACCGCATGCACATCCGGGCCAGCGAGACCGCCGACCCAGTGGTCCGGATGATTCGGACCGTTATCGCCGAGTACTTCCGCGCGGGCCGTCATCCCTTGCCGAAATTCGTCGGGAAAACTGGCCAATGACGCCTCATCAAGGCCCAACGCCTGCAAGCCATTCCAGGTGAACGCGACCGTCACCCAGCGAAGGTCGTCGATGCCAGCGCGGATTTCGGCGACCGACTTGACGGTCTGACGAATCGTATTGAGCCACTTCCGCCCGCCTGGGGCGTCGCGGAACGTAAGGAACTCGTACCGGGCGGCGAGCGCCGGAGCTCGCTCCAACAAAATGTGCTGGATGTCGTCGAACTCGAGCATTTACGTCCTCCTCAATGATCATTGCATTTGATCGAGCATGTTGGAGAATGCGGCCTTTAGTTTAAGGGCTTTCTTGATTTCGTCCGCGCTGACGTACGGGTATTCGCCGTATTCCATGAAGCTCGGGCACTGGTGGTCGCGCATAAACTTGATGAAGGCCCCTGCGTTCGTCCTCCAATCCTTGGGGAAACCTTCCAGATTCTCGAAGACCGTGCTTCGGCCCGTCGCGGCGAAGATGGCCACGGCGTCTTCGGTGTATTTGTCGAAATCCGTGTCGAAAATGCCCATATATTGGAAGTAGGTGTCACCTTTAATCTGGAAGAGATTCCAGCGCAGATAGTGCAGCTTCAGCGAGGCCAGCAGATCCGGTGTCCCGGCGACACCTTCCGCGAGGTTCCTCCCATACTCGTAGAAGTTTTCCTCGTGGCCCGGAATGATCTTCGCGATGATCGAGAACCCATAGCACGCAGGAGTCTTTGGGAAGATCGGACCGTATCGTCCCTGTTGCTCCTGATCTTTGAAGAATCCTTCTTTCGGGATTGCCACCGCTGCTGGCTTTGTCCAGTCATTCTCCATGTCGGGCTTCCTTTCTTTCGAGTTGCTGATGCGAGGTTTCACTCGAACCTGCTTGATTGTCGGGTTGTTGACCGGTCAGACTTTCGGCCGAGTGCCTCGCAAGTCGAGTGACAACGCCACGAAGCAACACATAGGGAAGAAGTGCCAGAATAATCCCTACCACCAGAAGTTCCAGGAAATAGATCGCAGAATGCATCATGACCTGGTAAATCGAATCCAGCAGGAGGGCAACGAGGAGAACAGTGCCGACATCGTTCCAGCTCTGCTGAACCAACTCGGAGCGTTGTTTCGGACTGGAGAAATAATTCCACAGGAAAGGCGGCTGGCCGTTACGTGCGTCCCGTAATCCGGCACGAATCGCGAAGAAGATGGCCACTCCAGGCTGGATCACGAACCGGAAACTCATTGGCCCATCCCACCGACCGGCGAGATTCTCCCATCCACGTCTGATTGCCTCTTCCATCATCACATTCCCGGATAAGGCT
>JANXOO010000087.1 GCA_025353525.1 Schlesneria sp.
CGCGATTCGCGGTTCGATTCTGTTCGGAGGCCAAGGATGCTCCTGCGGCAGGTTTATGATATTGTTCCGGTCGATATGCTCGGCGCGGCGTCGATAGCGAATTCTGCAAAAGTCAATTTCCATCGGAGCGTCTGGTGTCGAATGACGTACTTGTGCTTTGTGCGGAAACCGGCTTTCGAGGCGTGGCTCAAACCGGGCCGCTTGCGGTATGAAATTCCGTTGCCGATGCGAATCGGATTGCCCGAATCATTTAATTCACTGGTTGACGAGACTTAAAATGCGTGCCATTCAACTTGAAAAACCGCTTCACTTCCGTTTGATCGATATTGCAGAACCGGATGCCCCTCTCGCAGGCGAAGCGCTGGTTCGTGTGCACAGGATCGGGATTTGCGGGACGGACCTGAGCGGATATCTGGGCAAGATGCCGTTCTATTCGTATCCACGAATTCCAGGCCACGAACTGGGTGTCGAGGTGGTTGCCGTCGGTCATGATGTCGTGAACGTCAAACCGGGCGACTCTTGTTCGGTCGAACCCTACATGAACAATCCAGACAGCTTTGCCAGTCGCCGCGGTCGTCCGAACTGCTGTGAAGATCTGAAGGTACTGGGCGTTCATACCGACGGCGGGATGCGACCGTTGTTCAAACTTCCCGCTCGAAAGCTGCACAAGGCGACGAAGCTTTCGATGGAGCAACTCGCACTGGTCGAAACATTGGCCATCGGCTGCCATGCAGTCGTCCGCTGTTCGCCTCAGTCGGACGAGAACGTACTAGTCATCGGTGCGGGCCCAATCGGACTGAGTGTCATCGAATTCGTAAAATTGACGGGAGCCAACCTGATCGTCATGGATATGGTGCCAAGTCGACTGGAATTCTGCCGCCATTCGATGGGCGTGAAACATACCATACTGGCGGGCGATGGAAACGAAGAGAAGTCGCTGCGCGACCTGACGGATGGTCACCTTCCGACAATTGTTGTCGATGCAACGGGCAACGCCAAATCGATGTCGAACGCCTTGAATTACGTCGGCCACACCGGAAAACTGGTTTACGTCGGAATTACAACCGACAACGTCTCGTTCGCGCATCCGCTGATGCACCGTCGCGAGATGACCCTTATGGGGAGTCGCAACGCGATGCCGGAGGACTTCGACCGCATCATTAATCTGATCGAAACCGGGACGATCGACACGAGTCCGTGGATTACTCATCGTACGGGATTCGAGGATCTGATCGGGCAATTCCCAAGCTACACCAATCCCGAAACGGGCGTCATCAAGGCGATCGTCGAAATGCCGTCGAAATAGTTTCCATCCTGCCCGCCTCGGACGATCAAGAAATCAACTGTCGCATCAACTTGGATTCTTTGTCACGGCATCGGAGTTGGTGGTGTGATCAATGGAGTGGGTGCCGTATTCGACGGGGTTGTCGCGGCAGCACCTGCCGGTGGTTGCACAGTCCCGCCGGGCACGTCCTGTGTTGCAAACAGACCAAACCCGTTTTGTGATGGCTTGAATTTGTAGCGACCGGACGCCAGCGTGTATTTCAGCGATTGACCGTTGCCAGCATTCACTTCGATCGTCCAGGACCGGTCGTTCGAGAATTTCTGCACCGAACCTGGCTTCAT
>JANXOO010000126.1 GCA_025353525.1 Schlesneria sp.
CAAGATGGTCGCCACGGTTAGTCAGGCAACCTTCTCTGGCGAACCGCATTTGGCGACGCTACGCGCAGCCTTGGGATGCGACGACCCCATCGGAATATTTCTCTGCCTCTACGGCATCCTGATGACGCTCGCTGGGGACGACCAAGGCAAGATAGACACGCTCATCGAGCTTCACGGGCCGACGCCGAAGGAGCCGCGAACGCCGCGGCCGGATAAACCGAACATCAAGGAGACCGCTTACACGCGGCTTCGCAATGAGGTGGCGCACAGGCTGAAGACCCGCACCGTGGGAGCCATCCGCACGAAGAATGAGCAGCGAATTTCCGGCCTGACGGACATCGTCAGGAAGGCAATTACAGCGGTAACGTGAGGCTCTTCTTCGCCCTTAAATTAGGGGAAAGACCGGGAACGGGATTAGCACGAGTTGCATCGACCAGCGCAGGGTAGTAATTCGCCAACGTGCTACTTGTACAAATGGAAGTTATTCTTGGATGTCGATTTCTGCTTCAGCTTCGATCTCGCCGACGCCAAGTTCTGCCTGGAGTTCCTGGACGGCTACCCTCAGCGGATCGTAGATCGCAATTTCCTAGCCTACGATATCGAATGTCACGGCCAGTGTATAACTGGCAGTGTTGTCGGGGTCTTTGCTCCAACCCTTGTGCCCGCGCACGGCAATGCAGAAATCCTCGGGCAGCGCGTTTGAGCGGATATAAGCCCAGTCTTTTTGGACCGTTCCGATGCTGCGGCGAACGTCGGCAATTTGTCCGCCACTTACTCGTGAACTGATTGCCCAGCTAAAACTCGTGCCTTCGCGGATGGCCGGGTCTTCATCTTTCACCGCCCGTGAGATGAATGCTTCCAGTCGCTCTTCCTTGCGATTGCTCATCCAGTCGAGCCACGTCGAAAGATACCCGCGATGCGTCATGCGGGTGCGACGGGGTTCTGCTGCATACGAGAGAGTGACTTCCACCAGAATGCTGTAGTTGGGACCAGCGCCACGAATGGAATCGGGAATCGGCACCTGGTAAATGTGGCATCCACCGGGCTTAATCTCCTGCTCGCCCTCAGTAATCAGCGTCGTGCGGTAATCGGTGTTGGTCGTCGCCCGCTCGATATCGGGAACGCCGTAACCGATACGGGCGATCAATGCGGTTTGCTCTTCCGGCGTCAAGTTCTTCGCCCAATCCGGCCAGCGGGCAGACTGAACGATCAGGGCGCGATACAGAAGGCACGATTCCTCGGGCAATACACTTTGGAGGCGTGCCGCGATGCGAGTCACCTTTGGCGCAGCGAAGGAGGTGCCCACGTCGTCGCGGTCATGCGCGGGACCGCCGTTTAAGGTAGACCGTACCAAAGGCGGGTAGCATTCTTTGGCGTGGCTCGGTGCAGAAACGCTTGGTGTCGCGCCCGCCGTTCGCAGAAAGTCTCCCCCAAACTCTACGACTTCGGGCTTGATGGAATTCCAAAGGCCCAAGCCAGATCGGCTGAACGCAGAGGGATCGCCTATCCGCGTTGTGACACTTCGCCAATCATGTTGCTCGTAAACGCCGTAGGCGACTGAGCCGACAGTCAGGGCCTGTAGGCTCTGCGACGGATTGGAAAGACGACAGGAATGCTCAGCCAAATATGCTGGATATGATTTTCCGCCGGATAGAAGCTCGGCGACTCCTGCCTTCGGCGCGGGGCAAGAAGTCCGCAAGTTGCCAATGCTTTGAATGACGAGGATGTCATGTTCGTTGCTCAAGCGGTCGATCTCTGCCGCCCAGGCAGACATGTGCTTTGTACGGCATGGGGCATCCGCATTGATCGAGTGGTTGAAGATTCGGGTTTTGCGCTTACCCAAGTGAAAATGCTGGATCACATCACGTATCAGCGCGGGCGGAAGCAACTCTTCCGGCATTTTGCAGTCAGCATCGAGCACCCTAGCATTCTGAATCCAGGTCTGCGAATCGACCGTACCGGCTTCCGGTGCGGGAATGTTGTCGGCGTAGAGGACGGCTCCCGCCACGCGAGTTCCGTGACCGCCATTGATGACGTAGTCGGCCACTTCCGTCGTCGGCGTATTTGGTAGGAAACAATGGGAGGTTTCCTTGTCGATGGCCGGTTCCAGGAGTAGATGCTCTTCCTGGATGCCGCTGTCGATCACGCAAACCACGGGGGCATTGTGTGCCGGGGGATTAATCGTCAATCGCGCCTCGATGTCACGCAATTGCCGGGCGTGCTCCTGAGGCAATTCGATTTCATCGGGTTCCGCGACTTCAAAGATATACGGGTGATTGAGGATCAGGTCTTTCAGTCCGCGTCCAGGCAAGCGGACTCGAAGCTCGAAATAGTCAGGCGGCACGTCAGAGTCAGGAGCCGCGTCGCCAGTGATTTCGCCCTGGTAAAACTCAATGAAAGTCCGAACCGTGGCGATCCGTTCGTCTTTAAGGACATCCCATTGCTCATAAGCCTGATTTCTTGCCTGCGACCATTCTGCCTCCTTCTTGGCCCACGTCTTATCGGTCAGGCGACCTCGCTTCGGCTTCTTGGGAAGAATCCAGTTCCCCTGGCAGGAGATACTTACGTCAACGACGTACTGTGCGTCGGTGTCGAGCAGCGGCAGTTCGGCGAAAAGCTTATCGGTCACAATCCGTTTTAATCGTTCTTCGCTGGTTAGGTCTTCCCGAATTGCATGGATCTCAGCGATGCCTGACGAGCCTCTCTTCGGACCTTTCATCGTTCCGATGAATTCATTGAGCTTCTTCTGGAAGTGTGCGAGTGACTCGTCTGCGGATGCGACGATGACGAACCCGTCGTCCTGTTCTGAAATGATCTCAAAGTGGAAATAGTTCCGAAGGTCGTCGATGTCGAGCGTCGGGTCAATTTGCAGAAGTAACGGGATTCCTTTGTCGATGGCAGGAAGACCTGCTTGTGTCCGGGCATCGAGCTTCGTTCTCCAATTGGCGGTTACAGACGTAACCTGTCCGGCAAGGCTGGCACTGTGGGAACCGCGATTACCTTTATTGGTGATTGTCTGCGGGTTTTTGGGAAATCGTGGTTTCTCATATCTCGCAGGTCCGTCTTCTCGACGAACCAAAGGGAGATGCTCGAATGCGTGATTGGCTGGCATCGTAAATTACCCGAGCTTCCCTTCTGGTTCTGTTCGCCTCAGTTCAGCGACGGCGATTTTCAGGTGATCGAGCGTAACCACCTTTTGTCCGGCCAATACAGCGGCCTTCGCTCCGTCCCGGGCTGCTTTGACGACCATTGCAGCGGACGCACCTGATAGGGAATGGACAATACTTTCCCAATCGAGGTTCTCGGTAACTTTGACGGCGGAAAGCGTCATTTTGAGGAGATTCTCAATCTCGGCCGCTCCGGGCGGCGGAACTTGAAACACGTCGTCAAAGCGACGGAACAAAGCCGTATCCAGGGAGTCCTCGATATTTGTGGTCGCCACCAACAATCCGGGCGCGTCGTATTCTTCCATCAGCGTCAGGAGTGAATTGACGATTCGCGAGGCTTCGCCGATGTCCTTAGAATTGTTTCGCGAACGGGCGATGAAGTCGCATTCGTCAAGTAACAAGACGCAAGGCCGCTCTTTTGCCATCTCGAAAACCGAGCGCAGATTGCTGGCCGATTCGCCGAAATAGGAAGATATCAGGGCATCGAATCGTACTTTGAGCAGCGGCAACCCGACATTCCACGCGAGTCGCTTTGCTCCAAGAGATTTGCCACAACCGGGAGGACCGTAAACCAGCACTGTCTTGCGGGGCCGCAATCCGTAAGCTCCGAGCCGTTCTCGGGCGGCGAACTCCTTTTCTATTCGGGAAAAACGCGCATCGATCTCCTTCGGCAACACCATGTGGTGTTCGAGCGATTCACGGGGAACGAGCGTCACCAATGATTCGCCATGTCGGCGACTGGTGGGAAGGTCTTTGAGACTTCGTCCGTTTTCATTCGCTGGCGTTTGAGCGTTCTTTGCCGTTCGCGTTCGCTTAAGGATCGCGTCAAGCTGCTCCGCGAGTTTGGTATGGCCAACCTGGCGCTCGGATTCCACAACCGTGTGCGCAAGTCGCTCCAGATCGCCTTGAGAGCCGTCGGCGATTGCTCGGACAATACGTTTGAGGATGTCTGCGTTCATGGCGTACCCGCTGTGTTTTTTGGGTTCAATCTAATCAAGCGTTCTTCACCCAATAATCTCGGCGAGAGTTCTGTCGGTGACTGGTTTTTTCGTTTTGGGTTTGCGTGCGAGCACGTACCGCCAACCGTCCGTGTGTCGTTCGGATCGAATATCATGTCCTCGGTCCCGCAATGCGTTGACACATCGTGAGACGGTTGGGATCGACACTTCGACCTCCTCCGCAATCATCGGGGTGGAATACTTGCCCGTCCGAATCAGACGGAGCACCGTCTCCAGCCGGACTTCGATTTCGTAGGAACGCTGGTAAATCATGGGCCTGACTCCTTTGTTTCATTAATGTCTATCGAAATTTGATAGACATGTCAACCGACTTATCGCCGTAAGTCGTTTGCAGCGAGACTGTTTTGGACGAAGCATCCATCCATGCGGCACGACCGGCACGATCACCCGCCAGATTCTCAAGGATAAGGCTTCTGCGGGACTTTTCCAGCTCGGCCGGTAGGCGGGTAGCAGGTCAAGTCGATACGCTTCTCTATGCCCATTCGCATTGCGCAGGAAAAACAAAGGGGACATTCTACTTTTTCGGCACACTGCTATACGTAAGAGTTTAATCCACCCCCCTGTGGGCGGCGGCAGTTTTGGTTGAAAATCCGGTCGGCAGGGGTCCATATTTTGGATTTCTCGAACAAATGTTTTCGGAATCTGGCGTGTCGCTCGAGCGCATCAGAAGCGGCGATCAATGTCGTGATGCCGTGTGGTCAAAATATTCCGTCGCGTTCAAAAAGCTGCAAATGACGAAGT
>JANXOO010000158.1 GCA_025353525.1 Schlesneria sp.
CGACAAGGCAGCGGGATACTTGCCGACACTTGCGACGGACTGCACTTGTTGTGCTATCCTTTCACTGTGTGGACAGGAAGATCGATCAGCGACGCGGCCGCTCGAATGGCCTTTGGCGGACATTTGACAGGATGATCATGAACGAAGAGCTCGGCGACAACCGGATGTGGATCGGCTTCGATCTCGGCGGCACAAAAATGAACGCGATGCTTTTCGACGGTGCCTTCGAAGTGCGAGGCCGTCGACGCAAGAAGAGCCGTGGTTCCGAAGGAGTCGATTCGGGCGTCGAACGCATTATCGCCGGAATCGCAAAACTTCTCGAAGAATCGCAATCCACGAAAGAACAGCTCGGCGGGATCGGGATCGGCTGTCCGGGTCCGCTGGATCTTGAAGAGGGGATCATTCTTGAAGCGCCGAATCTGGGCTGGAAAAACGTACAGCTCAAAAAGTCGCTCGAAAAGGAATTCGGGTGTCCTGTGTTCGTTTGCAACGACGTTGATGCCGGGGTTTATGGCGAGTACCGGTTTGGAGCTGCCGAGGGGGCTCGAACAGCACTGGGTGTTTTTCCCGGGACCGGAATCGGCGGGGGGATGATTTACGAGGGGCAGATTTTTCGGGGTAAAAAAGGAAGCTGCCTCGAGATTGGCCACGTTCCTGTCATGCCGGACGGTCCATTCTGTGGATGCGGCCGACGCGGTTGCCTGGAAACGATCGCCAGCAGACTCGCCATGTCTGCCGAAATCGCGAAGGCAGCGTATCGCGGACAGGCTCCGTATATCCTCAGAGTCGCGGGAACAGATCTGGCAAACATTCGCAGCGGAACAATCAAGGAAGCGATTGAAGCTGGTGACAGAATTGTCGAAGAAATTATCCGCGACGGAGCTCGCCAACTGGGTATCGTCCTTGCCGGTACTGTCAACCTGCTGGCACCTGATGTCATCGTTTTAGGCGGTGGACTGGTCGAGGCTCTTCCCCGACTGTTTCTCGAAGAAGTCGGCAAGGCTGTGGCAGATCGCGTCATGCCTTCGTACCTCAAAACATACGAACTGAAGGTCGCCAAACTGGGCGACGATGCGGGCGCAATGGGCGCTGCGGCATGGGCGAAGCATCGAATTGACGACTGAACATGCCTTACCGGACTTCGACCAGCATTTCCAGGATTGCCGAGGCATAGACGCGGTGACCGAAATCGCAGGGGTGGTTGACACCGTTTCCCGTCAGGTCACAGTCTCGTTTGCGAGTCAACATTTCTGTCCAGATCGTTGTCAGGTCGGCCAAAGCGACCCCCTTGCCACAAAGTGATTTCAGAGCGTCGCGATATTTCGGAAACATTTCGCGCGGGGTGTGCGCCCACTGGTCGTTGCCAGTCATGGTTGCCACGAGCACGATTTCGACATCGGGTCGAGCTGTCCGAGTCCGTTCGATCATTTGCTGAATTCCGGCGCGATATGCTTCCGGGTCTCGACGGCCAACATCGTTCATCCCGTAAGCGATCATCACCAAATCCGGCTGATGAGCCAGCAGGTTATCGAGGTCTGCCAGTCCGTTCGGGACGCCCCAGCCCCCGACCGCCCGATTAAACAGATCGACTTCGCCACCATAACTGGCCTGCAATTGCGCTGCCACAAGATCAGGGTACATGGGAATAAACGGCGGAGCCCCGACCAGCCCCGAAGCATTCAGGCCGAACGAGATGCTGTCGCCGCTGACGCCAATCGTCAGTTTTTGTTTCGCCTTCAATCGTGCGATAGTCTTCGGGAGGACACTCGCATCGAATCGAGGGATCTCGACCGGCCAGTCGCTGCCCTGACGAGTATATGTCACTTCGATTTGCTGATCGTGAAACCAGTGTCCGTTATCAAACAAAAGGTGCGTTTCGGGATCGCCTGCCTTGTGTGGCAACGCGCACGGAACCGCAGGTTGCGGCCCTCCCGCCCAAACGGGACGAGTCCCTCGGGACATAAACAGATCCGATGCCTTGAGGACCGGGATCGCCGATTTTTCTGCCCGGACAATCTGATTTCCGTCGGGTGACACGCTGAAATCGATACTCTCACGAAACAGACGCATTCCATTTGCCGTATGAACGGCCAGAATCTGTTTCGCCGGAAAAAGAAGTTTGCCCGTGGCGGGCTGATCCTCAACATCCCGAACGCAAAGTACGCTCTCACGGTTAACCGTCGACGATCGCCAGAATGGTTCGAGCAAATGAAGTTCGGGAAGCATTTCAGCAACGGTGACAGGCTTCAGTTCAACCCGGCGGACATCCATGACAGCAACTCCCTCTTTTCGCTGCGGTTTGATTGTCAGGTTGTAGCGTCCCGGTCGATCAATCG
>JANXOO010000165.1 GCA_025353525.1 Schlesneria sp.
GATTTCGGGCGGAGGCTACCCTAAAAAGCCATTTCCAGTAAGACGAAAACCTGCCTCGCGATCAGCGCAAACAAGACATTCAGAGGATGCCCGTTTCAACAAGTCTCGCGGAACACCGTCAGAATCAAGACGTTCCGCGCCAGATCCCGCTTCAGGCGATCTGAACAAAAACCGGGTCAAACTCGCGCGGTTCGCCGAACCTCTCAGGATTCACACGAATTCGGTCGAGCAGGGATTTCATTCTTCGCGCTTGATCGACTGTATTTCCGTAACAACGGTTCGATCACTTCGTGAGGGACGAATTCGTTCAGTTTGCCAATGGCACTTCCCGCGGCCATCTGAGCGATTTGCTTGATCAGGGTGCTGGAGACATGTGTGTACCGTTCGCTCGCCATCAAGAACAGCGTGTCGATTTCGGGATCAAGAGCCCGGTTGGCCAGCGTCATTGTAAACTCCGTTTCGATATCCGACAGCGTTCGAACACCCCGCAACAGGACTCTGGCACCGCACAGTCGAATGAATTCGACAGTCAGCCCCTCAAAGCACCGCAGTTCGACATTTTTGAGTGGGCTGAGGACCGACTGAGCCAGCGACAGTCGCTCTTCCGGAGTAAAAAGCGGCCGTTTGTCAGGATTGATACCGATACCGACCGTAATCCGGTCAAAGATGGCGGCCCCTCGTCGAATGATATCGACATGACCAAGCGTCAGCGGATCGAAACTTCCAACGTACACAGCATGATGTGAGTTCAACCCGTTCGCCATTGCGATCTCCCCGTATTCACATTCAACGGTTCAACGACAGAGCGCGGCATCGTCTGCCACTGGCGGGGGCTCGGCAGTGGGTGATGACGGTTCAATAATCGACATCGTCATCCATCGACCGCTCGAAAACCTCGCAAGGAACACGAAACCCAGCACAATGACGTAGACCGAGCACCAGACCCAGCTCCATATCAGGCTAGGCTGGTAGAATCGCCACGTCAAATAGGTGGGAATGACCAATAATCCCCATGCGCACGCACACGTCACGAGCATTGAAAAAACGGTATCACCCGCAGCACGCACCGCCGATCCGAAAATAATGGCCATCGCGTCGAAGAACGAGTAGAGCGCCACAAATCGCAGTAATACGATAACGACATCGCGCGTTTTCGAGAACTCGTCTCCTTCGGCATACAGGGCATAAGGAATCAGCAGCACTTGTGGAAACAGGACATAAATCGAGCCGAACACAGCCATAATCCCGCCCCCGAGCACGAAACCCTTCCAGGTCGATGTCGCCGCAAGTTCCGGTCGCCCTTCGCCAATTCGCTGGCCGACGAGGGTCGATACAGCGATCCCTACCCCGATGACCGGAGTAAACGCCAGGGTATTCAGATTGAAGGCAATATTGGTTGCAGCCAATTCGTCGGGACCAATCCATCCGATAATCATAATAAACGCGGTGAAGCCCGCGACATCCAGAAACATTTGCAAACCGCTCGGGCCACCGAATCGAAGCAGATCTCGCATCAATCCATTATCGAATCGGAAATGATCTCCGAATCGATACTCACCATGACGCGATTGACGAGCAATCAAAACGATGTAGCAGATCGTTGCGTAGACGTTTGCCAGATTCGTGGCGATTGCGGCGCCTGCGATCCCCATTTGGGGGAATGGACCGTGTCCGAAAATCATTGCCCAATCGAGTCCTGCATTGACCAGCACCGATGACGCGTTAACGGCAAGCACCGTCATCGTTTGTCCGCGACCGCTGAAAAAACACGAAAGTGCTGCGGGAAGGGTTGCAAAAAGTCCACCCAGACAGAGCCAGCGAAAGTACGTCGCTTCAAGAGGCCAGATGTTTTCAGAATGTCCGACCAGTCGAAAAATGTCCATTGACCAGACAGCAGGAATCATCAACAGAAATCCGCACACAGTGGCGAAAAAGATTCCCTGCCAGACTGAAGCGCAAACTCGATCGGGCCTTTTCGCTCCTTCGTATTGAGCCACGAAAGCGTTCAGATATGAAATCGCGCCGTATGGCAAACTCAGGCACGACCAGAACAGAATCCCGGCGGGAAGCGCCGACGCGACCGATTCGCGGGAAAACCATGTCAGGTAAACCCGATCGACGACATGCATCATCGATTGCGTGCTGGCGCTCAGCACCATAGGCAACGCAACTGCGAGCAATTCGCCGTAACTGCCAACGGACCAGCGATCGTTTTTTGTTTCCTGCGCAATCTGGTCCGGGGGCAAAGGTACAACCTTGAAAAGTCTGATTCAACGCGATTGGCCGCGCCGTTTTATACTTGTTGCGATCGGGTATTGCGATCCACCTGGCCGATGATTCATTGATGGTCTGGTCCGTCCGATCGAAAGAGCGCATCCGGTTCATTTTGGAAGTCCCACAGCTTGTCTCGCTTGACTTCCGGAATCCGACGAAGCGGCTTCGCGAAGGAGGGACAAAGCCGCTTCAACGAGCATTTCGCCAGAACCTGGCATCACGGCGGAATTGGTAACCTCGTAACTTCCCCCGGCATAGGCGGCGCGGTTCGGGATGTAGATTGTTTCGACACAGTTCGATAATTCGATCACCATTGTTGTACGAAACGGAGACCCCTGCTTGATGGCGAGTCCCAGTTCGACGAAGACTTCGCCCGGAAGAGTCACAATCGCCAGGTCGTGACCGAGCGCCATTACGTTCACTTCCACGGGCAACGTTGCACCCGCTCCCGCCAGCGAACGGCTTAGCCCCCAGGTAATGTGCTCGATCGTGTTTGCGTGCGGTTCAGTATGCAGAAACTGATCAAGCATCAGCGTCTTGTAGGCGGTGACGTGATCGAGGAATTCCACTTTTTCCTTTCGTCTCGCTGCTCCGAGGACTTCAATCGATCGCACGACATCGTCACGCGTGATATCCTGCAAGGGCAATCGCACGATTCGCGATTTGACGATCAGTTCAGGCCGTTCGATCGGTGTCAATGAGTCCAGATTTCGGTGGATCGTTTCGCCAATCGCATTGCCAATGAAGTCGGATTTGTTCCGTTCGCGGCTGCGCGGATTGACATGATTGATGTCACCACAGCATCCGGTTCCAAAAATCGAGACGACATCGTGACCGAGAACTTTCCTGAGTGTTTGCTCAATAAAAAAGGGATAGTCGGCACTCCATTTCATTCCGCCAACCGTATCCAGATGAAGTGCGAAATTGCTGAGAACCCCTTGCGTCAGGCCTTTTTCATCGCGAATCGCCAACAGTTCAATTCGAGGATCGATCGGTCCCGCCGCGCGAACGACATCCGGATGATCGTGACTCATCCAGGTCCGAACGCTGCCGTCGCGCATCACTGAGCGACGATTAAACGAAACCGGTACTTCCTGAATTGCGGAGCCGACAACCAACGTCGACAGTCTTGCCGAAGAATGAGCCTTCACGATCGCCTCGACCGTGTTGTCAACGAGCATTTTGATGTAGTCCGCTCTCAACGGGATCTGGTTCTCCTCGCCAAGATGTAAATAAAGCTCTTTCATATAGTCGGGAGCGGTGTGCGAATGAGTCGCCGAGACCACGATATTCGAAACTGGAATTCCGGTTTTTGTCGCCGCTCGCGTACGGATCGTTTTGGAAAGATCGGTGGCGATGCCGATCAGATCACACTCCACAATTGCAGCTTCGGACCCGGTGTCTCGAAAAACAATCGCCTTGGCCTTCAACGGATCGATTGAGCCCTCAGCCAGTCGCTCGTGGTAATAGCCCGCCATCGGAAACCCCACAGGAGGGGTGATATCGACTTCCGCAACACCGACTCGAAGCGCATCGCCTGCGACCACGATCGGAAACGAGCCGCAACACGTCACAAAAAACGCGAGTCCGATGCAAAGTCGATGGTGATGAAACAATCGACGTTGCGCTGCTGGTTCGAAGTCGTTCGCGACTCCGTGAATTTGCAAACGTGGCTTCCGGCGACAAAATTGCACGACTTGCAGGAAACGGCACACGCTGTGTTGCAGCACAACGTGTGCCATCGAGAACCTGACTCGGGAGCCATGGCAAACAAACGAATTCGATGCTGCGAGTTTCACTGGATTCAAGCCCCTTATTCAATGGCCGTTGCAAAACGGGATTGGTCAATTCGTCGATCTGACGACATTATTATCGTAAAAGTCCAAAGTCGCCATGATCGATCACTTCGCGGCTCGAACAATACTCACTCTGTACAATATTAACCTTCGGCAACCGGATCGGCATTTGAAAGCACCGGCACGGGTTTTTGCGTCCGATTCGTCCTTCATGCCACGAATTCTTCATTTCAAAGTCATCTGACGATTCGACATCAGAGTGCGACGGGGTTACATTGATGTTTCGCGTGGTCGGAACCGGATCGATGGCAAACGGTGGCTTGCGTCGTAATGCCCGGCAACGAAAAATGTTCCGATGAGTTCCGCAGAAATCGACGGGCGATGATTGCTTTGAAACCGGCACCGTGCGGCCGAAGTCTTTTCGATTTTCGACGCGGAAAAACGATGTTATTTTTGACCGGATTGATCGATGATTGAAACGAACGGCCCTGATTTTTCAAAGTCAACGATGATTCCCGTCATCGCGCAGGACGACGCGTCCGGTGACGTATTGATGCTCGCATATATGAACGCAGAAGCGTACGCTGAAACGTTGCGTACAGGACGCGTCTGCTACTTCAGCCGCAGTCGCAACAAACTGTGGCGAAAGGGCGAAGAAAGCGGCAACGTTCAAGAGCTGAAATCGATCTTCTTCGATTGCGATGCCGACACATTGCTCGTTCGAGTCGTGCAGATCGGTGGAGCCGCGTGTCATGCCGGATACCGAAGCTGCTTCTTCCGTCAAATCGATCCGAAAACTCAAACCGTTTCGATCATCGGCGAACCGGTCTTCGATCCGAATACCGTCTACCAAAGCAAAAAGTAACCAACATGTCCGACAAGCTGATCAAACTGGGAATTCCCGCTGGCAGTCTGCAAGAGGCGACTGCAGAACTGTTCAAGAAAGCAGGCTATACGATCAAGTTCTCGTCTCGGTCGTATTACCCCGAGATTGACGACGTGGAAATTGAATGCATGCTGATCCGCGCGCAGGAAATGGCCCGGTACGTCGAACAGGGAGTCCTCGATGCCGGGATCACCGGCCACGATTGGGTTCTGGAAAATAATGCTCAGGTCCACGAAGTTTGCGAATTGATGTTCTCGAAAGTCAGCCGTCGACCGGTTCGTTGGGTGCTGTGCGTCCCTAACGATTCGCCCGTCAAGTCGGTCAAGGATCTGGAAGGGAAGCGGATCGCCACCGAGGTCGTCGGTTTGACAACGCGGTATCTCGATCGACACGGCGTGAAAGCAAACGTTGAATTCTCGTGGGGGGCCACCGAAGTCAAGCCCCCGAGACTGGCAGATGCCATCGTCGAAGTGACCGAGACGGGCAGTTCGCTCAAGGCCAATAACCTGCGAATCGTTGAAGAAGTGCTTCAAAGTACGACACGATTTATCGCCAATAAAGCGGCGTGGGAAGACGGCTGGAAGCGGAGCAAACTGGAAAATATTTCACTGATGCTGCAAAGTTGTCTCGCGGCAGAAGGAAAAGTCGGATTGATGATGAACGTGCGGCGCGTTGATCTGGCGGCAGTCATTCGGGAGTTGCCCGCATTGCAAAAGCCCACTGTCGCGTCTTTGTCCGATCCCGACTGGGTCGATGTGAACACAATTGTCGACGAATCTTTCGTACGGATGGTTGTCCCGCGACTCAAAGCGGCAGGAGCACGCGGGATCGTCGAGTATCCCATCACAAGAATTATCGATTAAGCGGCAGCAGTCGGCAAATCGTTCGAGCGAATTCAATTCGATTGCAGGAAGTTCTCGATGACAAACGAAACATCTCCGCAAGCGTCATCCGCCCCGGGAATCAAACTTCCATCGTGGATGGTCGTCGCGATAATTGTCGGTATGCTGGGATTTGCCTGGTGGAAAAACCACCGTACGCCTCAAGCAAACGACCATGTCGTCGCAACCGGGACAGGCGCAACGACTGGTCCACATTCGACGATTGGCCATGAATCGAAAGGTCCCGCAGGACAACTTCCTGACGAACACGAACCGTCGATTGTTGAAGTCGCCGAGGAACACGACGAAAGTGTCCGGACGATCGCACCTCGGGTCAACGAATCACGTTCAACATCCGTTATCGAGCCGAAGCGTGATTCCAGTCCGTTGAACCCCGACACTCGTTCGATCCGCCAGTCCCGAAATGGAGGTTCTCCGGATGCAAGAAGCAAGCCCGATTCGTCTTCCGAACGTTCCGGCAAATCCGGCCCACTGTCAGGAATGCGAAATCAGTCGACTCAGGACAGTCATCCCAATCCACCCAAAAACAGCGTACCCGATCGGCAGCGACCTTCGGAGAAATCGGACGAGCCTTCGTACCAGGTCGAGAATCAAACGATTCGGGATCTTTATGGCAAAGTCGTCTACAAAGGGACAATCGACCTGAAGCCGACTCTCGATCGGATCGAACGAGGCGAAGCAAATCGGCACCGCAACGACGGGACATCGTTTCAAAACCGCGAAGGACGACTCCCCAAAAAAACTGCCGGATATTACAAGGAATACGTTCATCCGACACCCGGCGAAAACGGCCCTGGCCCTCAACGAATCATCATCGGAGAAGAAGGTGAGGTGTGGTACACAGGCGACCACTATAAATCGTTCAAGAAGATCAAGTAGAGAAACGGGTCAATATCCCGATGCGGCACCGTCCTTGCGCGGGTCGGACGCTCCTTGAAGTACTCCTCGTTCCCAGTCGATCCAGATCCCCTGATATCCGCCGAACGAACCAGGGTCATCGGCCAGTTTGTGTCCGAGCATTTTCAGCCGTTCTCGAGTCGCCGCCGGAAAACCGCTTTCGAGGTACACCGTGCCGCCATCCATTGCCGCGGCCGTGCCGGTCGGTGTTGCACTTCCGCCGTGCCGGATTCGTGCAGCATCTCCGGCAGCCTGAACGTTCATGCCAAAGTCGATCAGATTGTTCAAGACGCTGACATGCCCCTGCGCCTGCATGTCGCCACCCATCACACCAAACGAAAAACACGGCTTTCCGTCTTTGGTCACCATTCCCGGAATAATTGTATGAAATGGACGCTTGCCTGGTTCCAGACGATTCAGGTGCTGATCGTCGAGTGCAAATAACTGCCCCCGGTTCTGAAGAGCAAACCCGACATTCCCGGGCACGACCTGCGAACCGAATCCGTGAAACAAACTCTGGATCAGCGAACAGCAATTCCGGTCTTTGTCCACGACGGTCAGGTAGACCGTGTCGACTC
>JANXOO010000183.1 GCA_025353525.1 Schlesneria sp.
GACGCTTCCATAAATGAATTTGTGTTGAATGAATCGCATATCGACTTGATAACTGAGCCACCGTCTCTTGCTCTCGCAACGCGGCGATGGCTACCTTCGCCTTGAATGCCACACTGTGCGACTTACGCTTCCCTGTCATTCCACCCTCCAAAAATGAACCTCCCGAAGTCTATCTTATTTCGTGGTCCAGTTTTTGGGGGCCATCGTCGGGTGTCCACCTGTTTCCAGCCCTGGCAGCGCATCACAAAATCGGATCAGACAGGGCGAATCAACAGTTCGTGGACGGTTTCCCCGGCAGGCACAACTCGATACGGCCGTTGAAACTGGTCGTAGATGTGGGTTGCCGGGTCGACTCCTAACGCCGTGTAAATTGTCGAAATGATATCTCCTGGAATGGTTGGATGGCTGGCGGGGAAAGCGCCCGTCGAATCGCTCGACCCGTAAACCAGTCCCGGTTGAAATCCGCCGCCCGCCAGCATCACGCTATAACAGAAATTCCAGTGATCGCGTCCCCCCGCATTGGCATTTATGCGAGGTGTCCGACCGAAATCACCCAGCACGGCCACGACCGTCCGTTGCAGCATCCCCCGATCGGCAAGGTCCGCTATCAAACTTGAACAGGCCGCATCGAATTGTGGCAGCAGGGTGCTCTTCAATGTCTTGAAGTTTCCGCCGTGCGTATCCCACGTCGCGTTCGCATCAGGCGCCCACGAGACCGTCACGATCCGCGTCCCTGCTTCGAGCAACCGACGCGCGAGCAACGTACTTTGCCCGTAGATATTCCGACCGTAACTGTCGCGCATCGCATCCGATTCGTCGGTGAGGCGAAACGCTCGCTGTGTCCGTTCAGAGGTCAGCAAATCCAGGGCACGCGATTGCATGCGAGACATTTCGCGCGTGTTGGAGGGACTGCTCTCGCCGGTCGAACCGGCCATCTCAAACAGGCGACGGCGGGCCGAAAGCCGATCCGAAGTGACCTCATTCTGCAGCGTCAGTTCGGGGACGCGAAAATCGGCCGCGTTCGGGTCTTTCAAAACGAACAAGGGGTCCATCGAATGCCCCAGCAATCCTCCAAAGAACCCCGGTTGCGGTGGTCCACCCGCTCCTTCTTTTGTGATATAAGGCAGGCAAACGTGCGGGACGACGTTCGAGTCTGTAGGACGCAGTCGCGCCATGATCGAACCGAGTGACGGGTGGTCGGTCGATTTGGTGCCACCCCCTTGCTCGCCGCGATCATGGCCCGTCAATGATGCGTAAACAGCCGCCGCGTGCGAGTTATTGACGGTATGATTCATCGACCGGACGATCGTGGCGCGATGTGCCTGTCGGGCCAGTCGCGGCAAGTGTTCGCTCATCTGGTAGTCGACAAGCGACGTGGAAATCGGCTGGAATTCGCCACGAATCCCGTCAGGAGCATTGGGCTTCAGATCCCACATATCCAGATGACTAGGCCCGCCATTCAAGAACAGCAGAATACAATTGTCTGCCAGCGAACCGGCAGCACTTGGCGCGGACTCTGCGGCCAGCAGGCCAGGCAGCGAAAGCCCCATCCCGGCGAGGCCCAGGCTGCCCAACGTCAACAGCTTTCGCCGAGAGACCGGAACGCGATCCCACCAACTCAGCGACGCGGCAAAATCTGATCGGGGTTCAACCATCACTTCGATTCCTCGATTCCGAATTCATCTCACGACCGGTAAGCGTAATCCGCCGGACACGACACACGCAATCCCACATCGGACCAATGCGTTTTACCGCCAAGTCGCGAAGCACGCGAAGCGAAGATTCCTTGTCCGTCCTTCTTTGCGACCTTAACGCCTTTGCGGTAAAAATCATTTCCGAATCCAGGCGACCGTGTAAGGCAACAAGCAGGACTTAGAAATCCTGCCTCGCAAGAACCAGTCATGCGATACTTGCCTCCGGCTATTTCTGGCGCACGATACCCTTTCTTCCCGTTCGGCAGAATCATCGAGTAATTGCACTCAGCGAACGGAGTCCCATCATTTCGCATTTTCTGTAAGATTCTGATTGGTCGCTTTACCAATACTCATGGAACGAGAATGTACAGCTCCGCAAAAGGCCGTCTGTGCTTGACGACGAGTACAAATCGCTATTCACCGACTGGCTTGAGACGCACAGTGCTTCGGTCATCAAGGTCGCGCGTGCGTACACGTTGACGAGCGACGAGTGTCAGGATCTCGGTCAGGAAATCCTGCTGCAAGCGTGGTCCTCGTTGCCCAGGTTTGAAGGCAAGGCAAGCCCGGCGACGTGGTTTTATCGAGTGGCATTGCATACCGCGATGAATTGGCGCCGCAAAGACCGACCACGGCGAA
>JANXOO010000241.1 GCA_025353525.1 Schlesneria sp.
ACTGTCCGCTGCACAGCGAGTGCGCATCCGCCGGAGCAATCTGATGGGGTTGGTCCACGAAGTACTTGATCGTGCCCAGGAACTTTTGACTGTTCACACACCGCACGTCGAACGACTCGAATCGGCTCTTGCAGACCAGCAACATCGGGCGACGGAGCGTATGGCAAGCCGGTTACAGGAAGAACTTCTCGTCAGTCGCGGACTATGGGAACGACGACTGCTCGGCCAGATCGCTCAAATGTGGGGTTATAGCCCCTTCGCCTCGATCCTCAAGCTGTGGCACGGACAAGCCAGTCTTTTGGCGTCTTTTTCACTGATGCGTTCGCAGACGACAGCACAAATGGCACTTGTCGGACTGGTTCACGGAACACGGTGGCTATCCTCGCGGACACAGGAGCATGAAGCGGATCGGCGACTCGAATCGCTGTCGTCCCTCGGGTTAACCGATTCGGAGTTGCGTGAAGCCCAGATCGTGATCGCGGGTCATGTCCACGCGGCGAAAGTCGATCAGCCACTTCCCGATACAGCATCACTCGAACGGCTGCGGCACGCCGCGTCGGATGTGCAGCTCGAATTCCTCACAGATGCCGCTCAGAAGATCGACGGAGTGATTCTGGACACCGCAAAGAGGAACTCGCACTGGTTTACCCGGTTTCGCTATGAAGTCAGTTTTGCGGTGTTGCCGGGTTTCTTGTTGTACAGGGCGGGCCGCAATTTTTTTTACGATTCATTCTGGCTCGAAAAACCGTTACTCGATACGAACTTCTACATACCGGCCGCGCTATTTCTCGCATTTTGGGCCGGCGCGTTCGTAATGAGTTACACTTGGCGACTACGACGAGGACTGACGCGGCGTATTCAGGATCTGGCCCGAGAACTTGCCAGCATCAAGATCGGCGCCAGTTTTTTTCCCGAACTCGATATGAAGTGTGATGAATTCACTCGACACTGCGATCGCCTGGTTCAGTTTTCAACGAGTCTCGATTCAATCCGCGAACGATTCGCCGCCCATCAATCGACGGACAAATTGAGCGGCAAACAGGCATGACGCATGTTCGAGTCAGGCGTAACGTCTGTCGGAAACAGTTTGCTGATCTGCAGACTGCTGGCCATCGCCAAAGTGACCGGATGCTTTGTCCTGGACCTGCTTCCATCGAGCGACATGAAACAGGTGGCAGCAACGGTGACACCGGACCGCCCTCATGAAGAATGATCGCCAGCCTGAATTCCTCTTTGAACTGAGATAAACGTCTTGCGTTCGACAACGTGGGCACTGCATGACTTCTCCGAGTCCAACGTGAAATTCCGTTTTCAAGGCGATCAGGGGCGACCCCTCAGGCGCACAGTGACGAGTACGCATCCGTTTGTATTCCAGAGGGCAAAATCTGCAAACCCCGTTTTCCAACCTGCGAAATCCCGGTCCCCACCGCGTTCAAACCGACTGACTTGTGAAGCACTGCTTGACAACGCTTTCCTGTTCTGACGGAACAGGTGGCTCGGTTGATTCATTCGACATCTCGAACAGCCCGTCGGCATTGAGTTTGAAGAACTGGCGAAACCACAGCATCCGTTGTACGTTGGGCTGAGGCGCCGTCATGGCGAACCAGGTCCCGTGCTTTTCATGCCAGTCGAACAACATCCCGAAAAAGCCGCTGGGGATGTACTTGACATACCGCATATCAACGACGATCGCGGCACAGCCTTCGCCGGAAATCAGGCGAAAGAGGCACTCCCGCAACAGAGCGAGATCAGCGCCATCCCAGATTTCCATTTCACCCAATTGAAGAAGGTGAACGTCATCCTGAACTTCGATCAGCATCCGTTTAAAGCGTCGCTGAACTGCCATGCGAGCCCTGTCATGTCATAAATTGAACGATTACAAATCCCGAAAGGTGAAACTTTCGAGCACGTTCATCCAATAACGCAAACAGTGAGCCGATCGTTCAGATCCATCAAAGTTTCTGCAAGTATTCCTGTAATCCATTGACCGCAAACAGATTGCGGAAATATGAGAAGACCGTAAGCTCGATGAGCAAACTCGATTTGTTGCAATTTCGCCACATATCGACTGGCCCGCGTAGTAAGAAAGCAACGCAATAGTCGCGCGTCGCGCATCCTGGGGGCCGGTTGGTATCAGTCCGGTGGATGACATCGCAGTCAGATTGATGTCAGAAAGTCACGAGCAGTCACATCCGATTGGCATCTATTCTCATCTTGCCGTTGATCGTGTTGCGGTCGCTGCAGTACGACGAAATCGATCAACGGTCACTTCTCTCATCGGCAGTAGCGAGATTGTTTCTCGCGATTCGCAGGCTTCGTAGAACAACCTCAATTCCTTCTCGCCGTTCCCCTGAAAGTATTCGACTCGCAGAGCGTGCAGACCTTGCTTTAGTCTTATCAATCGTCCCGCTGGTTTTGGAGGATGATTGCCGTCGTGATCAATGACCAGTTTTCCGTCGATCAACAGCCGACTTCCATCGTCCGAAACGATACCGCGACGATCCCGATCATCTTGCCTTCCAGATTGACCAACGGGCCGCCGGAATTCCGTCGATTGATCGCCGCGTCGAATTGAATGAATTTGTCGCGTCTCGTCGTTTCATAATTTGACATGACAAGTGCGTTGGCCCCTACGTCGAGAACGGCATTCGAACTGACGATGCCTGAGGTAAACACG